>JAYUFP010000795.1:0-3620 GCA_043738665.1 Isosphaeraceae bacterium | reverse complement strand
CGAAAAAGGGCGGAAACGGAAACAGACGCCCATCGAAGACAAGGAGAGCATGCGTCGGTTGACCGGCCTGCGGGAAGCACGGCGGGTCGCCCAAGATTTGCCGGGGGCGGTTCAATGCGTCCGCGTCGCCGACGGCGAGTCCGACATCGACGAACTCGAGGCGAAAATCAGGGTTGAGTGACTTGTGGGTCACAACGAGGGGTTCACCCCGGGCTGTCCTGTGCCGCCCCTTCAGGGCGAAGACCACTCCGCCAGAATCCGTTGGCGCACCCGACGCGCTTTCCGTCGATCCGGCCGGGGAATTTGTGGTAAAATCTAAGGTCGTGACCCACCCTACGAGACTCCGCACCGTTGCGGAAGCTTTGCGGAGCGAAGGTCTCGATGCCTGTCCCCCTTTTTGGCATCCTATCCGTGCTTTCAACCAAGACCCGGAGGTCGTCCAAGGCGGAGCGCGATGCCCGTGCTACGACGCGTCGCATTCGCCGACTTGCTCCAACGTTCTCTTGACGCGACCGATGTAATCGTCGTTGATCTGCATCAGAGCACAAAGCGCCGTCTGATACGCCGGCCCGCCTGCCAACAAACAATCGAACGCCGCTTTTTGAATGAACCACATGTACATACCGTACCCACTTGGGCCACCCCCACACTCGATTTCGTGTAGGCGAGCCAGGGGACAAATTGCGACGGAGTGGCATCGGTCTTCCGGCGACGCGACGAACCAGTCGCCCCGCCAACTGATGACCCATTCCAACCCCGCCGCACGACGGAGAACCTCACCGCAGACAAGCGCCGCGACTTCGATTCCGCCTTGAGGAAAGTCGATCCCCTCATACTCCATGTAATCGATCGCCTTGATGTCGGTGACTGAGCCTTCGAATGCGGCGGGAAAGGGCGGTCGTATCGATGTCCACTTATCGCGGAAAGCCTTTGCGGCATTCGAAACCGCTTCCAATTCCTGCGGCGAAGGCACGAATCCCCAGTCACGCATCGCTTGCTCCGTTCTCGCCTCACTGAGGGGCTTCCGACCCAACGACCGGGTGTCCTCCTTCGGAATGATCCGATTCGGCTCGCGGCACTCGACATTCCGCCGGTTCCCGGTCGAAATCACTCGTCACGAGTTCCATTTGCCCACCGTCGGCACTTTCGGCCCGAACTTGCCCGGACGTTCGGCGACAACCCTCCGGCTGAGCCTGTCGAGGACGATAACGATGACGAGCGGGCCGCCGAACATGCAACCGAAGAGCCCCAGAACGAACGCAATGGCCCTGACGGGTCCGCCCTCCGCCTTGAGCGGCGTAATCGCGGCGAGCCACACGCACAACGGGATCAGGACGAAAAACGCGAACCCCACGATCAGCATCGCCGTCAACAGGGTCCTGGCCTGGTTCACGCCTTCGCCGATCCAGACCTTCATGCCGGTCTGGTACGCCTTGATCAAGCCCGAAACGGTCAGCGCCGCCGACGCCGTGAAACCGCTCGTCCACAACAGCATCGTCGTCGCGAGCTCCGGGGCCAACACGCGCAGGTCGTCCTTGGACGCAGCAGAGACGGTAATGACAATCAACATGAGCACGAAGGCGCCCAGGCCGAGCTTCCACGCTCCCCACGCGTAGGCGAACCGTGAGCAGATCGCACCCCCCGCCTTATCGGGAATGGCCCTGGCGAGTCGAAGGCCTTCCCGGAAATCATGTGACGCGAACGCCAGGCAGGCCGCCACGACCGAGAAGGGCCTGAACAAAAACCAACAAACCACAACCACCACCGACCAAGCCAGCCAGCGCCGGTAATCATCGGTTCGCCGAGATCCGTTCGCCGCGGCGGGGGACGGATACGGGAAGAGCTCCCACACGGGGTCGCCTGCGAGACGGTCATCGACTTCGTTCATGCCCCCTCCCGAAACCTGCCCGGGCGGAAAGAGTTGTCATGTCCCTTGCGGAGACATTGCAAGCGAGGCATCGCCTGCCGACTCCCCTCGGCCCTCGACGGGGTGGGCGATGTCCGCCCCACTTGATGCTATCACATCGTCTGGCCGAACGCCTTGAGGTCGCTCTCATTGTCTTGTAAGGTGGGCGCCTTGCGAAGCTTTTTCGCCCACGTTTTGCGAACGGTGGGCAGTGCCTACCCTACAAAGAATCAAGATCATCACGATGCTCACACATTTCCTCATGGCGATCATGCTGTTCGCCGAGCCCGCATTAATCGCCGATGACCCTGACGTCGTCTTCGTCGACTTCGAAAGTGCCGACTACTCACCCTGGAAAGCAACCGGAACGGCGTTCGGCTCAGGGCCGGCCCATGGGACCTTGCCGGGGCAGATGGCCGTCTCGGGATTCGTCGGGAAGGGGCTCGTGAATAGCTTCGTGGGGGGCGATTCGGCGACGGGGACTCTGGCATCGCCGGAATTCAAGGTCGAGCGGCGATCGATCGCGTTCCTGATCGGCGGGGGCGGGTTCGAGGGGAAGACCTGCATCAACCTCGTCGTGGGGGGGCAGACCGTCCGGTCGGCGACGGGTCCGAACACCGCGGCGGGTGGCTCCGAGGCGCTGCAACCTTCGGGCTGGAATGTGGAAGACCTGATCGGGAAGACCGCGAGGCTGGTAATTGTCGATGACGCCACAGGGGGCTGGGGGCATGTCAACGTCGATCAGATCGTTTTCACCGATAAAAAAGTCAAGGGATTTCTGTCGAAGCCTTCGCGCGAGGTGACGGCGACGAAGCGCTACCTGCATTTCCCCGTCAAGAACGGCGCCAAGGGGCGCCGGGTGAGTGTGAGCGTCGATGGCAAGATCGTCCGCGAATTCACGATCGGACTGGCCGATGCCGACGCCGACTGGTGGGCACCGTTAGATGTTGGCGCATGGCTCAACAAACCGTTAGAGATACAGGCGGACACACTCGCGGAGGATTCCCGGGCTCTGACAAATGTGTCACAGGAAGACGCGATCCGGGGGACCGAGAACGTCTACCGCGAGCCTTTGCGACCGCGGTTGCATTTTTCGCCGCGACGAGGCTGGACGAATGACCCCAATGGCATGGTGTATGCCAATGGCGAATACCACCTTTTCTTCCAGGCCAATCCTTACGGCACGCAGTGGGGCAACATGCACTGGGGACATGCCGTCAGCAAGGACCTGGCACACTGGCAGGAATTGCCGATCGCGCTTTATCCTCCTCGCTTCGGTGACATGGCATTTTCCGGGAGTGCGGTGGTCGATAAGGACGACACTTCGGGTTTCAAGAAGGGCGACAAAGACCTCATGGTCGCGGCCTTCACAAGCACGGCGCGCGGCGAGTGCGTCGTCTACTCGAACGACGACGGAAGGACTTGGAGCGAGTTCGGCGGCAACCCCGTCGTCAAGCACGTCGGGCGCGACCCGCGGTTGTTGTGGTACAAGCCCGGCAAGCACTGGGTCATGGCCGTTTACGACGAATCCGACAAGAAACAGTGGATCGCCTTTTACACGTCGCCCGACCTCAAACAGTGGACCTATCAGAGTCGGATCGCCGGATTCTTTGAATGTCCGGACCTGTTTGAGTTGCCGCTCGACGGGGACGAAAGCAAGAGCAAGTGGGTCCTGACGGCCGCCGACAGCGATTTCATGGTGGGCACGTTCGAC
>JAYUFP010000794.1:0-3625 GCA_043738665.1 Isosphaeraceae bacterium | reverse complement strand
TGAGTTGGGTCGGCCACAACATTTTCGGCAACCGCGACGGCGTGATCCTCAACGACCCCGCGAACAAGTCGTCGAAGGTCGATACGAAGGACCGCGTGGTCACGACGATCCTCGGCTACAAGCCCGACACGCTCGTCACCATCGAATACATCCCCGACATGGGGGACTGGAAGACCGCCTGGGATCATATTCACTTCCGCGGATTCCTCGGCTCGAAGATGACCCTTCAGTTCACCTGGCAAGGCTGCGACAGCCTTCTCGCGGCGCCCCTGGCCATCGACCTCGTCCGCCTGGCCGACCTCGAAAAACAGCGAGGGGCGAAAGGCCTGATGACCCACCTCGCTCCCTTCTTCAAAGGGCCGGAGGGCGTCGAAGAGAACGACTATTTCAAGCAGTTCACGATGCTCACCGAACACATCGCGAAGATGAAACGCTGATCGATTCGAGCACCGTGATCCTGAGCCGACTCCGAACTCTCCCTCCCGTTTTGAGAGCCCGATGATTCGATTCGCTTTCAGCACAAACGCCTACTTACGGTTCTCATTCGAAGAGACGGCCGAACGGATCGCGGCGCTCGGATATGCCGGGCTCGAACTCATGGCCGACGTCCCTCACGCCTGGCCCGCCGGCCTCTTGCCCGGCTCAAAGGCGGCGATCAAATCCGCGATGGCGAAAAACGGTCTTGAATTCTCGAACGTGAACGCGTTCATGATGAACGCGATCGCCGACCGCCGCCAGCCTTACTGGTATCCCTCGTTCATCGACCTCGAGCCGAATTACCGGCAGGTCCGCATCGACCACACGCGACGGGCGTTGACCCTCTGCAAGGAGCTGGGCGCGCCGCACATCACCACCGAACCCGGCGGCCCGATCGAAGGGCAGACCCGGCAACAGGCGATCGATCTTTTCGTTGAGATCCTCAAGCCCCTGGCGGAGCACGCCCACAACGAAGGCGTCTTGCTCCTGATCGAGCCCGAACCCGGTCTCTTGCTGGAGACTTCCGACCAGTACCTTGAGGTCGCCGACCGAGTGAATGCGCCTTCGATCGGCCTTAATTTCGACGTCGGCCATGCGTTTTGCGTCTCCGAGGACATCCCCGCGGCGATCAAGAAGCTGGCCCCGCGGATCAAGCATTTCCACGTCGAGGACATCTCGGCCGAGCGGGTCCACCACCACCTCGTTCCCGGCACCGGCGCGATCGATTTCACCGAGGTTTTCAAGGCGATCCACGCCATCAATTACAATGGTTGGGTCACTGTCGAACTCTATCCGTTCGTTGACGACCCCGACGCCGCCGCGCGAGACGCTTTGAAGGTGCTCAAGCCCTTGTTGACGGCGGCCAAGTGAGTCGTCCGATGGGATTGAAGCCCTACCTGCAACTCGTCCGGCTCCCGAACGTCTTCACCGCCGCCGCCGACAGCCTTGCCGGCTGGTTGCTCGTGCGAGGGACACTCGACGAGCCGGGACGGTGGTTGCCCCTGGTGCTGGCATCGGCTTGCACGTATGCCGGCGGGATTGTGCTCAATGACGTGTTTGACATCGAAGTCGATCGAGTCGAGCGGCCCGACCGGCCGCTGCCTTCGGGTCGAGTCGGGTTGAGATTCGCGCGGATTTTCGGGTTCGGCCTGATGGCGGCGGGGGTGGCGCTGGCGGCGGTTTCCGGGGTCACTCATGCGTTTCCGGTCGAATGCGCACTCGTCGCATGCGTCATGCTGTATGACCTCGGGCTGAAGCGGTCGGCGCTTGGACCCGAGTTGATGGGGGCCTGTCGCGGGCTCAACCTCTTACTCGGGCTCTGCGGCGGGGCGCGGCTGGGCGGCTCGGTTTACTGGATCGCCGCGATGGCTTACGGTCTCTTCGTGACGGGGATCACGTGGATCAGCCGTTCGGAGGTTGATGGGGGTTCTCGAAAGAATCTCGGCCTTGGGATCGTGCTTCAAAACCTGGCGATCGCGACGCTGATCGTTGTCAGCTTGCTCATATCAACGGCTGATGTCCGGCTGGGTTTCGGGGCCGTCTTGCTCTTGGCGATCGCGGTGTTTGTCGGGCGAAAGACGATCGAAGCGTACCGGAACATTGATCCGAAGTTGATCCAGGGGTCAATCAAGGCGGCGATTCTTTCGCTGGTCTGGATTCACGTCGCGCTGGTCCTCGCGGCGAGAGGACCGATTCCGGCGGTCGCGGTGGGGATTCTCTGGTTCCCGGCGGCGTTCGCGGGGCGATGGATTTACTCGACTTGATCCGCGGAAGGATTGCAAAGTCGAAGGCGTGAGCCGAATAGGCTCCGTTTTCCGGGTGCCACTGGGTCGTACTCGACCAGTGCGCGTCGGCCGCGGCAGGCACTGGTCGAGTACGACCAGAGGCACCCGGAGAGCCGCTTCGGTACGGCACACCACGACTTTGCAATTCTCCTGATCTAATCCGGGGCTTTTTTTACGATGCTCCTCGGCTATAACACCAACGGTCTCGCCCATCACCGGCTCTCCGACGCGATCAACCTCCTTGCCGAGGAAGGTTACAAAAGCGTCGCGTTGACCCTCGACGCCGGGGCCCTCGACCCGGACGCCGACGACCTTGATCGCCAGGTCAACCTCGCGGTCGAGTCACTCGATCGCCACGGCTTATCGCGGGTCGTCGAAACGGGGGCACGCTTTCTCCTCAATCCTCGCAAGAAGCACGACCCGACGCTCGTCGACCCCGACCCGGCACGTCGGGCGATCCGTGTTGATTTTCTCAAACGGGCCATCGACATCGCGACATGCCTCGATGCCCCCTTGATCTCCATCTGGTCGGGGATTCTGCCGGACGAGGCTTCCGACGACGTGGCGATGGAGCGCCTGAGTTCAGGACTTCGCGAAGTTCTGGCCTTCGCCGAGACCCAAGGGATCACGATCGCCTTCGAACCCGAACCGGGGATGTTTATCGATACGTTCACGAAATTCGCAGAGCTTGATGAACGCGTCCATCATACGCTGTTTCAACTGACGGTCGATCTCGGCCACGTGCATTGTCTGGAGCCGGGGCCGATCGGGCCTTACATCCGCGAGTGGGCTCCGCGGATCGTGAACGTCCACGTCGAAGACATGGTCCGGGGCGTCCACGACCACCTCATGTTCGGCGAGGGAACGATTGATTTCGAAGAGGCCCTCGGGACACTCCGTGAGGTCGGCTATGGCGGCGGATTGCACGTCGAGCTGAGTCGGCATAGTCACATGGCGGTGGAGGCCGTGCGGAAGTCGGCCGAGTTTCTGCGGCCATGGAGCCGCGCGGGCCGCTTGACGCGCCCTTGAGCCCCCTCTACGATGCCCGATCGGGGCGGTCGAGTTCTCGCGAAGGGGGCGGCGCAATGCGGCGACGGTTTGCTACGGCCTGGATGACGGTCGGTCTCGCGGTCATCACGGGCTGCGGGGGCGGAGAAACGGGTTCCGCCACTTCCACTCCCACGTCCACAACACCGGTGAACAAGGTTCAACTCGTCGGCTTCGACGCCAGCGAGCCTTTGGTGAACGCCCTGAAATCAAAGAAGCTCCAGGGCGTCGTCGTCCAGAACCCTTTCGCCATGGGTGAACTCGGGGTCAAGACCCTGGTCGAGCACCTCGAAGGTAAAAAAGTCGATGCGATCAAA
>JAYUFP010000793.1:0-10905 GCA_043738665.1 Isosphaeraceae bacterium | reverse complement strand
GAATGCGGCGTTTTCCCGCCGGTTTTCTCGCATCGGTCATCGGCCATTGGTCATCCGCCATCGTTTTTCTCCGGGAAACTTCCCGGACAGACTCTGAGCGACTCTCACGGTTCCAGAGTCAAGCGGTGGTGCGTGAGGTTTTCAAACCCCTCGGCCGTGATCCGGTAGTTCCGCTCGAATCGCATCCCGCCGACTCCCGTGATGAACAGGCCGGGCTCGAGCGCGACGACATCGCCTTCCATCACGACCTCATCGCTCTCGGCGACGAAATACGGCGGCTCCGGATGGCTGAGCCCGAGTCCGTGTCCCGTATGCGACTTGTACGCCTCGGCAAATCCCGCCTTCTGGGCCTCGGCCTTCGCGGCGCGGTCGACGTCACGGCAGACGACCCCCGGCTTCAAGACGGCCTCGGCGGCTTCGAGAGACGCGATGCACGCCTTGAATAGGTCGCGCTGGGCGCTGGTGGGTGCGCCGCCGACGGCGAAGGTATTGGTGAAGTCCCCGCGGTAACCGTGGATGATCACCGAATAGTCGAGGAGGAACAGGTCGCCGGGTTCGATCACGCGACTCGTCGGCGGGCCTCCACGATCCGACTCGATCCGGCTGCCGGACGCGAAATCTCCGTAGATCATCACGGGCTCGCCCGCCGCTTCGTTGCATGATTTCTGAACGATGTTGAAGACGTCGTACTCGGTCATCCCCGGCCTGGCGAATTGCATCGCCGCGGCGTGACCGGCCTCCCCGGCTCGCATCGATCGCTTGAGGACGTCGATCTCGTCCGCGTGTTTGACCCGCCTCAGCGCCCGCACGGTGTTGTCGAGCTCGGTCCAGAACTCGTCGCACCCCTTGCCGAGAAGCCCTTCGAAGATGGCTTCGGGCACGCACGATGATTCGAGCGCCGCGCAGGTCCGCTTCCGCTTGTCGAGCCATTGGACGGCGGCGTTGGCGACGTTTGCCCGACGGTGCGGCGCCGGATGCTTGCCGTCATACCATTTCGGGGCGACGACCTCATCGACGTGCGCCTTCTGGAGGAAAACGCCTACCATGTCGTCCGCGACGAGCACCGAGCGGTCCCGTTCGAGGATCAACACGGCCGATGCGTCAGACGTCCGGAACACGAAGGGCGACGGCGCGTAGTTGGCGAAATAGATCAGACTCTGCGGGTCCGCAAGCACCAGGGTCTCGACGGCCTCGGGGACGAGCCCCCAGAGTTGCATGATGCGACGGCCGCAACCTTCGGAAGTAAGCATGGAGGTTCTCGCTGGAGCTAGAACAGGCTTAGGCATTTGCCATGACACCTTACGACGGGCTCGTCGAAGTCTCAAGCCGTCGCGCCGGTCGTCAATCACACGCCGATTTCCCCGACGGGTTGCTGATCTCCCGAGGATCGTTGTTTCGCGGCATCGGCCTTCAGTGACGTCGCATCAGGTCCGAGCGAACGAGTACGCCGCTCGTTTTTCTGCTTCTCGTGCGGCGGCCGATGATCGTTGGTGCTCGATATGCCGGGCGTGCCGAGGGCCGTGCCCTGAAATCAAGCGTTCCGCGTTTTCCCGAGAATGTGATGTTCCGCGCACCCCTGCGGTATTTTTTGTGGCGAAACCGTGTGCGAGCGGTTAGCTTAAACAATTGTGATGCGTGCGACGCCGAGATCAGCCGTGCGAACCCAGCCCAAGCCGACTCCCCCTCCGTCCCTCCAAACCCAGGCCCGAGGGTCGTCGATTTCGACGCCCGTACGGCGACGATTGCGACACTCCCGCCCTTCGGGGTCGAGTCGGTTTCACGTTCCGTCCCCTTGACGCGACGATCGATAGGAGTTTCCCCGATGTCCAGCCGCAAATTATCGAGCCGAGGGGTCGGCTCGCTCGTGACCATGGCCCTTTCGGTCGGACTTTTCCCCGCGACCGCATTCGCCTCGGCGGACACACCCCCGGCCAAGCCAGGCAACGCAACCTCCGACAAGATCAGCTATTACAAGCAAGTGCGGCCGATCCTTCAGGCCCAGTGCCAGGGATGTCACCAGCCCGCGAAGGCCGGTGGCGGATATGTGATGACCCGCTTTGACCAGCTCATGGCCGGCGGCGATTCCAAGGAAGCCGCCGTCGTCAAAGGGAAGCCCGATGACAGCCACATCATCGCCCAGATCACCCCCGAGGGTGGCAAGGCGGAGATGCCCAAGGATAAACCCCCTCTCTCGGCTCCCGAGATCGAAACCATCAAGACCTGGGTGGCCCAGGGGGCCGAAGACGACACGCCTCCCGCCGCCCGCCTCCGGTTCGATAAGGATCACCCGCCGGTTTACTCCCGTAACCCCGTCCTCACCGCGATGGATTATTCCCCTGACGGCTCGCTCCTGGCCATCGGCGGATTCCATGAAGTCCTGTTGTGGAAAAGCGACGGCTCGGAACTCGTCGCCAGACTCGTCGGGCTCTCCGAACGGATTGAATCCGTGCGGTTTTCGCCGAAGGGGGAAAAGCTCGCCGTGACCGGCGGCCAACCGGGCCGAATGGGTGAGATTCAGGTTTGGGACGTCGCCAAGCGGAAACTGACGCTTTCGGTGCCCGTAACTTACGACACCACTTATGGAGCCAGTTGGTCGCCGGACGGCGCGAAGATCGCGTTCGGGTGCGCCGACAACTCGGTTCGGGCGATCGACGCCAAGACCGGCACCCAACTCTTGTTCATGGGCTCACACAACGATTGGGTGCTCGACACCGCGTTCTCGAAGGAAGGGACGCACCTGATTTCGGTCGGCCGCGACATGACGGCGAAGCTCACCGAGGTCGCCACCCAGCGGTTCATCGACAATATGACGTCGATCACCCCGGGAGCCCTTAAAGGCGGCCTGGCGTCGGTTTCTCGGCTCCCGAAGCGGGACGAGATCCTCATGGGCGGTGCCGACGGGGCACCCAAACTTTACCGGATCTTCCGGGAGACGGCGCGGGTGATCGGTGACGACGCCAACCTCATCGGGTCGTTCACCGCGATGCCCGGCCGGATCTTCAGCGTGGCCCTGAGCGCCGACGGCAAGCGGTTCGCCGCCGGAAGCAGCCTCGATTCGAAGGGGCAGGTCGACGTCTACGACTACACCTTCGATCCTGCCACGACCTCCGACCCGATCAAGAAGATCCTCGCGAAAGACGGCCCGACCCGCTCAGTCCAGGAACGCGCGGAGCTCGATAAAACCCAACGAGAGTCGGTGAAGCGACTCGCGAGCGTGCCGGTCTCGACCCCGATCTACGCCCTGGCCTTCCAGCCCGACGGCAAGAAGCTAGCCGCCGCGGGTGGCGACGGCGTGATCCGCCTCTTCGACCCCGTCTCCGGGAAGGTCGGGAAGGAATTCAGCCCCGCGACGGTCACGGCACCGACCGCGACCGTTGCCGCGGCGTCCGGGACGGTCAAGCCTCACCTTGAGGACGCCGTCGCCAAGGAACCGGCCCCGACCGGGCTGAGCGTCGAGCGGCTGAGCATCGAGCCGGGGTCGATCCGGCTCCGCTCGCGTTTCGAGACGACGCAACTGGTCGTTTCGGCGAAAATGAACTCCGGTGAGACGATCGACGTGACCCGGATGGTCGATGTCGAAACTCCCGGCAACCTGGTGGAGGCTCATACCTCGGGCTTGATTCGTCCCAAGAAGGACGGCGAAGGGTCGATCAAGATCACTCTGTCGGGTCAGTCGATCTCGGTCCCGGTTCTGGTTTCGGGGACGACCGCCGCGACGAAGATTGATTTCGTCAACGACGTCGCTCCCGTGCTCTCGAAGCTCGGTTGCAACGCGGGAACCTGTCACGGCTCCGCCCAGGGGAAGAACGGGTTCAAGCTGAGCCTTCGGGGTTACGACCCATTGTTCGACGTCCGCGCCCTGACCGACGACCACGCCTCCCGCCGCGTCAACCTCGCGTCGCCAGACGACAGCCTGATGCTCCTCAAGCCGACCGGTGCCGTGCCGCATGTCGGCGGCGTGGTGATGATTCCCGGCGAGCCGGCGTATCAGCTCATCAGGAATTGGATCTCTTCCGGCTCGACTCTCGATACGACGACTCAAAAGGCCGCGAAAATTGAAGTCTTCCCGGTCAACCCGGTGGTCGAGCGGATCGGGATGAAGCAGCAGCTTCGGGTCGTGGCGACGTACCCCAACGGTGAGACCCGCGACGTGTCACGTGAGGCCTTCCTGGACAGCGGCAACGGAGAGGTCGCCACGGCGAACCGCGTTGGGTTGATCACGGCCTTGCGTCGCGGCGAGGCGCCGATCCTGGTGCGTTACGACGGCAACTACGCGGCCACCACCCTGACCGTGATGGGCGACCGCGGCGGTTTCGTCTGGGAGCAGCCTCCCGCTTACAACAAGATTGATGAACTTTCCGCCGCGAAGTGGAAACGCCTCAAGATCCGGCCGTCGGAGCCTTGCACCGATGTCGAGTTCTTCCGCCGCGTTTACCTCGACCTTACCGGCCTGCCGCCAACTCTTGACGATGTCCAGGCGTTTCTCGCCGACAAGCGGGAGAGCCGCGTAAAACGTGAGGCGGTCGTCGGCAAACTGATCGGCAGTCCGGAGTTCGTCGACTATTGGACGAACAAGTGGGCCGACCTCTTGCAGGTGAACCGGAAGTTCCTCGGGGTCGAAGGCTCCGTCGCGTTCCGCAATTGGATCCGCCGACAGGTCGCGAGCAACACGCCTTACGACCAGTTCGCGAAGACGATCCTGACGGCCTCGGGGTCGAACAAGGACAATCCCGCGGCCTCGTATTACAAGATCTTGCGCGACCCCGCGAGCACGATGGAGAACACCACGCAGCTCTTCCTCGCGGTGCGGTTCAACTGCAACAAGTGCCACGACCACCCGTTCGAGCGCTGGACCCAGGACCAGTACTATCAGACCTCGGCCTTCTTCGCCCGGGTCGACCTGAAAGAAGACCCGGCCAGCGCGGGCCGCAAGATCGGCGGGACGGACGTCGAGGCGCCGAAGCCGTTCTACGAGTCGGTTTCGGACAAACCCGATGGCGAGATCAAACATGAGAGGACCGGCCAGCTCACCCCGCCGAAGTTCCCGTTCCATTCAAACTTCAAAGCTCCCGAAAAGGCAAGCAGGCGGGTCGAGCTCGCCTCGTGGCTGACTTCCGCCGATAACGCGTATTTCGCCAAGAGCTACGTGAACCGGCTCTGGGGTTACCTGATGGGGGTCGGCATCATCGAGCCGATCGATGACATTCGCGCAGGGAACCCGGCGACGAACCCGGAGTTGCTCGACCATCTTTCGAGCGAATTCGTGAAGTCGGGCTTCAACGTCCGCCATATCTTGAAGCTGATCACGACCTCGCGGACATATCAGCTTTCAGTCGCGCCTAACAAGTGGAACCAGGACGACAAGACGAACTATTCCCACGCCCTGGCCCGTCGTCTGCCGGCGGAGGTCTTGCTCGACTCGGTTTATCGCGTGACGGGTTCCCAATCAAAGTTTCCGGGGGTCGCCCCCGGCACCCGCGCCGCGGCCTTGCCGGATTCGGGTGTTGAGTTACCCAGCGGGTTTCTCACGACCTTCGGGAGGCCGGCTCGGGAAAGCGCCTGCGAGTGCGAGAGGACAAGCGGCTTGCAACTTGGACCCGTCATGGCCTTGCTCAGCGGGCCGACGCTCGCCGACGCCATCGCCGATCCGGTCAACGAACTCTCCAAGCTCGTGGGCCGCGAAGCGGACGACTCCAAGCTGATTAATGAACTGTTCATGCGGATCATGAACCGTCCCGCGACTACGGAAGAGATCGCCGCGTGCAAGGGAGACGTCGAGGCGATCGACGCCGACCACCTCAAGATCGCCGCGGAACTCGGCCGACGCGAGACTGATTTCGCCATGCAACGCCCAAAGCTCGAACGCGACCGTGAGACCGCGCTCAATCTCGCTCAGGCGGCTTTGGCCAAGTACGAAGGCGAAGCCGGTCCGAAGAAGGTTGCTTACGAGAAGGAGAAGGCCGAAAAGGTCAGTAAAGCCGAGACCGGACTGAAGTCCTACGAGGAAACGCTCCCCGCGAAGGTCGCCGCCTGGGAGAAAGCCCAGTCCACGGCCGTCCGCTGGCTGCCGATCGAGTCGTTGACGCTCAAGGCGAGTAATGGGGCCACCCTCGCGAAAGAAGGCGATGCGATCGTGGCGACGGGCAATGACGGCCCCGGCATCATCACGGTGACCGCGGAAACGGACCTGACCGAGATCTCCGGAATTCGCCTCGAAGTGCTCGCCGACCCCCGTTATCCAAATGCCGGGCCCGGACGTGCGAGCGACGGCAACTTCGTCATCACCGAATTTCAGCTTAACGCCGCGCCCAAGTCCGACCCCAAGAAAACCAAGACGATCAACCTGGTGAAGCCGGTCGCCGACTTCACGCAGGCGAGCTTTGATATCGCCCAGGCCGTCGACAACGACCTGACAAAAACCAAAGGCTGGGCGATCTCCCCCTCGTACGGGGTCACCCACTGGGCGACCTTCGAGACCGACGAACCGGTCGGAACGGCGGGCGGAACTTCGATGACGTTCACGATCCACCATCAGTACGGCAAGGCGTTCATGCCCGGCCGGTTCCGGATTTCGGTGACGAAGGTGGCCAAGCCGATCGGGCTGGGACTTCCCGACGATTACCGCGCGACGCTGGCGACGGTCCCCGAACTCCGCACCCGGGCCCAGCGTGACGCGCTCCTGTTCCACTACCGCGGGACCGACGCCGAGTGGCTCGCAAAGGCGGGCGAGGTGTTCAAAGCCAAGAACCAGCCGATGCCCGCTGACCCGCTGATGCAACAATTGAAGGACGCGGTCGCCCTGGCGACCAAGCCCGTGCCGATCGAACCCCGACTCGTCCAGCTCCGCCAGGATGTCGAAATGAGTATCAAGCAGGCCGCCGCCAGGCGACTGACCGCGGCCCAGGACGTCGCCTGGGCTTTGATCAACAGCCCGGCGTTTCTTTTTAATCATTGACGATCGAATGACCGATGGTCGATGGCCAATGACCCAGCGAAACTATCATCGGTCATCGGTCATCGGTCATCGGTCATCGGTCATCACCTTTCACGTTCACCCCTCACGGAGCCTTCGCGATGCTGATCATCCCCGGACAATCCGGCAAAGACCTGTGCGACTCGCACCTCGGCGTCACCCGTCGCGACCTCCTGCGGGTCGGTGGCTCGGGGATGCTCGGCCTTAGTCTCGGCTCGATGCTGCAACTCCAGGCCCAAGGGGCCGAAGCCGCCGCCGACGCGACCGGCGGGGCGATCCGCCGCCCGGGCTGGGGACGTGCCAAGAGCATCATCATGGTCTACCTCCAGGGTGGACCCAGCCACCTCGACCTCTGGGACCCCAAAGACGGCGTCCCCGACAACGTCAAGAGTGCCTTCAAGGCGATCGACACCAAGACCCCCGGCACCAAGGTGACCGAGCTTCTTCCCAAGCTCGCCTCGATCACGGATAAGTTCACGTTCATCCGCTCAATGAGCTACACGCCGAACGGCCTGTTCAACCACACCGCCGCGATCTACCAGATGATGACGGGGTACACGACCGACAAGGTCAGCCCCTCCGGCCAGCTCGAACCGCCGAGCCCGAAAGACTTCCCCAACTTCGGGTCGAACCTGATCCGACTCAAGCCGGTCACCCAGCCGATGCTGCCGTTCGTGCAGTTGCCCCGGCCGTTGCAGGAATCAAACGTCGTCGGCAAAGGCGGCACCGCCGGGTTCCTCGGGAAGGCGTACGATCCTTACACGCTCTTCCCCGACGGCGACGACATGGACATGACCAAGATGAACCGGATCAAGGTCGACGACCTTCAGCTCCGGCCCGAAGTCTTCTCGATGCGGCTCGAACGCCGCGCCAAACTCCGCGACGCGATCAACGCGGGGATGCCCGTGATGGACAAGGCCGTCTCCGAGTACAACCTCAACGAATACTATCAGCGCGCCCTCAGCCTGATCGTCTCCGGACGGGCCCGCGAAGCGTTTAACCTCGAACGCGAACAGGTCGCCACACGCGACCTTTACGGCCGAAACACCTTCGGCCAAAGCTGCTTGTTGGCGCGCCGGCTGGTCGAGGCCGGCACGCGAGTCGTCGAGGTGATCTGGCCCAAGGTGGCGAACTCGGACAATCATTCGTGGGACGTGCATGTCGGCCTCAACGAGCGGATGAAGAACCAGTCCGGCCCGATGCTCGACCAGGGGTTGACCGCGCTTCTCTCCGACCTCGACCAGCGGGGGATGCTCGAAGACACCTTGGTCGTCGCCATCGGCGAATTCGGCCGGAGCCCGCAAAAAGGCGTCAGCACGTCCGGCAACGGCAACGACGCCAACGGACGCGACCACTGGCCGTATTGCTACACGGGGGTCATCGCGGGTGCGGGGATCAAGCGGGGATATGTCCACGGCAAGTCGGACAAGACCGGCTCGGCCCCCGTCGAGAACCCGGTCCACCCCGGAGAACTCCTCGCGACGATCTACCACGCGTTCGGGATCGACCCCGCCACCATCGTGTACAACCACCTGAACCAACCCCGCGAACTCGTGAAGGCCGAGGCCGTCACTCGCCTCTTCGCCTGAGTGTTCCGCTGGGTTACACTGGCGTGAACGCTCTGAGTGCCGACGGATGATTCATGAAGGAATAGAGCCGGTCCACACTCGTTCCCACGCTCCGCGTGGGAATGCAGTCTTGGACGCTCCGCGTCCGCATTTTGACGCAGACGGACGACGCAGAGCGTCGAGGACGGCATTCCCACGCGGAGCGTGAGAACGAGTGTGAATCCGAGTCATTGGCTCTCTCACATGCGTCATCCCAGGGCCTTTCCACGCGACGCAACCGCCCCCGGAGAACCGCACCGATGCCCCGTTTTTCGCGACGAATCGCGGCGAGTTTCGCCGCGGCCTCACTCTTCTGCCTCGCGGCGCCGGCGATCGCGCGCGGGGCCGACGAAGAAGGGTACAAGCCGATCTTCAACGGTAAAGACCTCACCGGCTGGGAAGGCGATCCCGCCATCTGGTCCGTCAAGGAGGGGGCGATCACGGGGGTGACCACCGACGACAAGAAACTCCCCTATAACAAGTTCCTGATCTACACGGCCGCGAAGCCCAAAAACTTCGAGCTCAAGGCCAAGGTCAAGCTCGTCGGCAACAGCAACTCGGGCATCCAGTACCGCAGTCAGTGGCTCAAGGACAAGGGCGAGTACGTCGTCGGCGGATACCAGCTGGACATCCATCCCTCTCCCAACTACAACGCGATGCTCTACGACGAGCGAGGACGGGGCATCATCGCCGAGGTCGGCCAGAAGGTCGCCCTCAGTCCCGACGGCAAGAAGACGGTCGAGTCGATCGACAAGGCCCCACCGGTCAAGCTCGACGAGTGGAACACCTACGAAATCAGCGCCAAGGGCAACCACCTGATCCACAAGCTCAACGGCAAGACCACCGTTGAGATCTTCGACCACGACGAGAAAAACCGCGACCTTGAAGGCGTGATCGCTTTCCAGGTTCACGTCGGCCCGGCGATGACCGTCTCGTTCAAGGACGTCGAGCTGAAGACCCTTCCCGACGGCGGCATTCTCAGCCCCGACGAAACCAAAATCAACGGGCAAGTCGTCGGCGCCGTTCAGAAAAAGGCGATGGCGAAGGACGCCGCCAAGAAGAAGCGAGAACCCGTCGGCCCCGGCCCCGACGCGACCACGTTGGCGACGGTCAAGCCACTGAAGGGCTTCAAGGTCGAGCTCGTTCACACGGTTCCGAGAGAGACCGAGGGCTCGTGGGTCAGCATGGCGATCGACCCCAAGAACCGGCTGATCGTCTCCGACCAGTACGGCAAACTCTACCGTGTCACGCCATCGAAAATCGGCGAGGAGCCGTCGACCACCAAGGTCGAGCCGATCAACGTCGAGATCGGCGAAGCGCAAGGCCTGCTCTGGGCGTTCGATAGTCTTTATGTGGTCGTGAACCGCGGAGAGAAGTACCCCAGCGGCCTTTATCGCGTCACCGACACGAATCATGACGACACCCTGGACAAGGTGGAGCTGCTCCGCAAAATCGATGGCGGCGGCGAGCACGGGCCGCACGGGGTCGTTCTCAGCCCCGACGGTAAGTCGCTCCACATCGTCGCCGGCAACGCCACGGCGCTCGCTGAGTTGACGTCGTCGGCCGTCCCGAAGACCTGGGGTGAAGACAACCTCCTACCCCGGATGGTCGACGGCAGCGGCTTCATGGCCGGCGAGAAGGCCCCCGCGGGCTGGACCGCGAAGGTCAGCCCCGACGGTAAGGAATGGGAACTCATCTCGATGGGTTTCCGCAACCACTACGACATCGCCTTCAACCACGACGGCGAAGCGTTCACCTACGACTCCGACATGGAGTGGGACTTCAGCACGCCGTGGTATCGACCGACGCGCGTCTGCCACGTCGTCCCCGGCGCTGATTTCGGTTATCGCAACGGCGCGGGCAAGTGGCCCGTTTACGCGATCGACAGCCTGCCCCCCGTCGCGGACATCGGACCCGGCTCTCCCACGGGCGTCGGATTCGGGTACGGGGCGAAGTTCCCGGTCAAGTATCAGGAAGCGCTTTACGTCTGCGACTGGAGCTACGGCAAACTCTACGCCCTCCATCTCAAGCCGAAAGGTTCGACCTACGAGGCCGAGTTCGAGGAGTTCCTCTCCGGAACCCCGCTCCCCCTCACCGACATGATCGTGAACCCGGCCGACGGCGCTCTTTATTTTGCGATCGGCGGTCGACGGACCACCTCGGGGCTGTACCGCGTCATCTACAACGGCGGCGAATCCACCGCCCCCTCGAAAGTCGTCAACGCCGGGGCCGAAGCCCGTGCCTTACGGCACAAGCTCGACGGTTTCCTCGGCAAGCAGGACGACAAGGCTGTGGGATTCGCCTGGCCCTACCTGAGCCATCCCG
>JAYUFP010000792.1:0-3639 GCA_043738665.1 Isosphaeraceae bacterium | reverse complement strand
TCCTTGTCCATGAAGTCGTGCGTCCCGACCTCTTCGGGGCGGCCCTCGGGCTGATACTCCCGGCCCCCATTCTTGAAATCCCCGACCAATTCCTTCTTCTTCGTGTCCACCGAGACGACGGGCTGGCCCCGCCTCTGGGACCGGCATACCTGGGCGTTGATGTACTCGAACTGGGCGTTCCGATCGGGGTGCGATGCTCCTTCATGGGTCTTCCGATTGGACTGCAAGCTGTAGTTGAGTCGCCGGAGCAGTACGGCCACAGTCCGATAGCCGACACCGTGACCTCGCCCTCGCAGCTCTTCGGCGAGCCTGTGAGTGCTCTTGCAGGTCCATCGCAAGGGGGATTGCGGATCGCCCCGGGTGACGGGATCGACAAGGGATTCCAGATCCGCCAAGAGCGAGGCGTCATGTTGAGTGACCGGCTTTCGGCCTCCTCCCGCGCGACGGACACGACCACGTGGGATCTTCAGGGGATCGGGTGAGACGCCCGCTTTGAGTTCACGAATCCCCAGGTCGATCGTATTGTGAGAGAGTCCGGTAGCCGAGACGACGGCGGATACGCCGCCCCATCCGATCTCCATGGCTTCAGCGGCAGCCCAGTTCCGCCGCATCCTCTCGTTCATGAGAGGGAGAAGCAGGTCGAACTTGCGTCGGAGGCAATCGACTATAGTAGGATCGGGCATACCGGCAGCAGAACGCACAACATGAAATCTGTCAAGTTATTTCTGCCCGACTCCTAAGCATGGATTTGCCGCGAATTCAACGGGATCGGGACTCGAGCCCCCGGTTCGCGACCGAGTTCGTTCGCGCGGCACCTTCGAGGCCCCCATCCTGTTTAATCCACATATAAAATGTACAAATATATTCCGATACTTAATGCGGACAATCATCAGGCCCGGCGCGTACCGCGAACGCGATCAGTGAGACTTTTCCGACGGCGTTGACTTTAACGTGGAGGCCCGTTTGGGCCGATCGGCCGCTCAACCCGTCTCGCCGCGGCCCGCTTCCTGCTCACGACGGGCCATTTCCTTGCGGTGGCGTCGGTTGCCCTGGAGGGCTTTCGACTCAAAACTCGGCTCGTCCGCGGCCTCTTCTCGCACGACGACCAGGCTCTCGTCGTGGAGTTCGGAGCGTTTGACGAGGTGTTCGATCGCGGCCTCGCTGAGCGGCGGACGGTCGGTCGGCGGATCTGTGTCCGTCGGCCTTTCTTCAGGACGCCCCACGCGATGGTGCCGCAGTTCGTTGCGGGCCTTGGCGAAGTCATTGCGGGCGCGGGCTTCGTCTTTCCGAAGTCGGGCGGTCAACCCGTCTTCCTGGAGCGGCATGCCCATCATCGCCAGCTCACGTTCGGATTCGTCGAGGCCTTCGAGCACGGATTCCGTTTTCTCGTTGAGTTCGGCGATCCGGGCTTCGGCCAATGCGACGAGCTGCGCGGAATCGTCTTCGGCAGGCACCTGGCTCGCGAGCGGTCGCAGTTCGACGGGAACTCCGAGCAGGTCGTACGCGAGCCGTCGCTGGCTTTCGTCCCAACGGCCGGTGTCGCGGGCGATTTCGGCGAGTGCGTTCCATCGATCGATGAGCCAAAGGCAACCGTGTCGCGAACGCATCAGTCCGCGGGCGATCCGCGAGGGGTCCCGGGAAAGCCTCGACGCATAATCCTCCACCGACATCCTCCGATCGTCGTCCCAGCAATCCCTGGAGCGTTCGGCCGACCGGACGAGGTCGGCGACCGAAAGCGACGCGGAGCGTTCGAACCGCGCCGAGGAAACGGCCATGTCGCGGACGAGCATGGTTTCGTAAGGCGATTGCGGGGCGAACTGGGACGTGAAGTCGATGATCCTCTGTTCGACAAGAGCGGCCAGGTCCTCGGGGAAGACGACCTTGGAACGGAGCCCGAGTTTCAGGGAATTTCGCCGCGAAGCGTCCTTGCCCTCCCGGGTTTGGGGACCGCCGGTGCGTTTCTCGGGCGCGACGTCGTAAACAACGGCAAGCGAGTTCATCGGGGTGGTTCCTCAGAGGGCGTGGCGAGCGTCGTCCCGGCACCAGGCGCGCGGAACGGCGGGAACGGCCTCCAAGGGATACCATCTGAAAAAACGGGCGGGTCGGTCTGTGATTCCGGGAAAAGATCGAAAAAAGACGACCGCCATCAACTCATCGCGAGTTTCGCGGCGGGTCATCCGACCGACTTTGGACTGCGGAAGCATGCTAGTGCTTTCGCCGGGCCGCCGGGACAATCGACGGGCCGTCGATGCCGCGACGACGGTGCAAAGCGGCGGCAAGCCGCACGCACTCCAAAGCCCCGTAGGGTGCGTCACGAAGACGCACCTCTTCCCTCACGTGTCCCGGCGAAATGGTGTGTCGTCCCCACGCACCCTACCCCGGCTTCGCTCCAGTTTCGTAGGCTGGGTCCCGACCCAGCGCCATGAACGTCGACGCATCCATTGCTGGGTCGAGACCCAGCCTACGAAACTGGCATTTCAGAGAAGACGATAGACGCCTGCTTTGTTTCAGAGCCACATCAGGTTCGCCTCGCATTGGAAGTAGCCCTTTTGGCGGGTTGGGACTGATTTGTCCGTGGCGGCGGTGTTGACCAGGGAGAAGTGAAGCGCCCAATCCGTCTTGCAGTCGGTCGCTGGATAGACCTTGAGCCTGCTCCCGAGCCCGCCGTGGTAATTCCTTGATGTCTTGCCGTCGCAAGTCGCCCCCCAAACTTGCGTGCTCGACCGTTTGAGTTGGTCGGGGTCGGGGGTAAAACCGTCGAGCGACACGAGCACGATCTTGCTTTTGTCCGTGAGGCCGTTGTCCACGGCATTGGCGATCGCGCAGCCGCTCGAGTGGCCGACGATGTAAATCTTGTCCGCGCCGCACGCCTGGATTGCATTGACTGCCGATTTGTACAGGCCGCTCTTCTTGGCGCCTTTGACGACGCTGTCGTCCGGGGTGCTCTGCGTATCGGCCGGCCAGGGGAAGCCGAAGAACGCGACGTTCGGCTTCTGCTGTTTGGCGCTACGCAGCCATAAGTCGATGTCGGGCTGACTGGCCTCGTAACCGCCGAAGAAATAAACAGACGTGCTCATTCGATATGAACCTCCGTCAGGAGAGGCCTAGACTTCGGCTGTGCCCTCTTCGGAATCATGGCGCATTCACCTTGGATTACGCCTCCCGGCCAACGTCGTGACGAGGCAACGACTGGAGACACCGGACTCATGCGGCACCGAAGCCCCGTAAGGTGCGTCACGAAGACGCACTTCTTTCCCTCGCGTGTCTCCGCGAAAGGGTGCGTCTTCGCGACGCACCCTACGCATCTACCGGCGGGTATCCGGCCGTTCTCGGCCCCGGAACGATCTGCGATCAGGCCGTGCGGCGCCGCTTGCGATACCAGGCACCCAGACTGATGATCACGGCGGTTCCGGCCATGCCGATCGTCGCGGGCTCGGGGACCGGGACCGGCCCGGCTGTTTGGAAGCTGACGTCGTCGACCCCGATGAAATCCTGACCGAAAGTGGGGCTGCCGGCGATGATTATGATGCTCGTGATGAACTTGCCGGCGTCGGTGAAGCCGATGAAGGCGGTCTCACCCACGTTGTTAGACGTCCCAACACCCGCCAGTGAGATGAGCTGAATGGTTCCGTCGCTGAA
>JAYUFP010000791.1:0-3644 GCA_043738665.1 Isosphaeraceae bacterium | reverse complement strand
CAACAGATCCGCATGCGTTCAGTCAGGACGGGGCGATCGAGATCGTCCGACACCCAAGGCGGCCAACGGCAGCTCCCCGGCCCGTGACCGAAGGGGATCTCACGGCTCTAGCCCGGTGTTCCATCCAAGTCCCGCAAGTCATCGAGTGGCTCTTCGAGAAGGTGTCCGCTCCCCCCTGGATGCGGCAACGGGGCCATATCCTCGCGGAACGGCGTCTCCAGAAGAAGGTGGAGGTGTTCATCGATTCGAACCTATGAGCTGGGAAGACTCGGACGAATACTGGGCGATGGTGGACAGGTATGCCAACGCCTGGGACTTTTACGACCCGACGTCGTACCGCGTGCCGTCAGTGTTGCTCGGCGCATCGCCCGATGCCGGAAAGTCGACTCTGATGGTCGCACGCTACTGGCTCCCGGCACTTGAAGCCGGGACCGTCGTGCAACACTTCAATGACCCCGCCCGCTCCGGCGGCATTCTGGCCGCCGGGCACTCCCTCTGGCGTGGTCAGGACGATCGACTCCTGATCGACGATCTGGCCGACCCGCAGTTCGGGCTCGGCGTCGTGCTCCTCGGGATCTCCAGGAGCACGGATTGGGAGACCAGGAAGTCAGAAAACGCGCTGCATCAAGCACGGTTCGTCGCCAACCTGCGGCGGATGGCGAACGACGAGGCGTCCGCCCTCGTGACCCTGTACGAGTGGGGGACGTTCGCCGCGCAGCTCGTGCAGTTTCAGGAGGTGAAGCAGGACCAGCGGATGGTCTTCTTCGCTCTGAAACCCGGGACGGACGAGTGGACGAAGCTCTACCGGGGTTGCGTCTACCGTCAGGTCCGGGACAAGGCGGACGAAATCGCAAAAATGTACCGCCGGAGCCCGACCGAGTTCGTCAAGAACACGCAGGCGACCCAGCGGCGGTTGGACAGGCTGGAAAACAGCCCCAACGTGATGAACCGGCTGTGGGACTCGTCGGAACTCCTCCAGGAGACCGTCGAGAAATGCGGCCAGATCATCATCCTCGGGGCCAAGAACTCAGCCATCGACCCGCAGGTCCAGACGTTCATCATGGGGAGCTGGCACATCGCCCACATCGCCGACTCGTCGGCGCGTTGGGTGAAGAACAACCATCCCACGCAACGCCAGATGCTTTGCGATGAGACCTGGCGGAACGGCTTGGCCCTGCGGATCGAGACGGACAGCATCGCCGAACAGAGGAAGGAGGGGGTGAACTGGTTGCTCGCCGGGACCCGTCCGGACACGGGTGACGAAATCCTGGACGGCGAGCAGTGGCACTCGACCAACGAGCACATCGCGATGCGGTGCCAGGGCTACGAGGACGCCAGGCGGTGGGTCCATGACATGCTCTCGGTCGACAGCACCAAGGTGAAGGAGGTGAGATCGACGATCAAGATGCTCCACGACGGCTACGACGAGTTCGATTCCGTCAGCCGGCGGATCGACTCCGAAGGCGGCCTCGACGGACGCAGCATCAGTAAGGCCCATCGACCTCGGTATCGCGAAGTGGAGGAGACGCAGAACGTCTACGAGGCGACGGGCGACCAGATCTACGACGCGATCATGCAGCTCCGCCAGTTCGACAGAGGCGTCTACGTCCGGTCGTTCTACGGGAAGATTTCCGACCCACAGTATCAGGTCATGCCCGAGGACGTGTGGGACGGTGACTCAGTCAACCAGGTCATGGGCCACATCCGTTCCTTGAAGGAGAAAGGGATATTGAGAAAGGCGATCGACTACAGCTCATCCGAGATCGTTTCTCCCACCGCCGCGCCGCGCAGAGAGCCGCCGCCGCCCGCGCCGGCCGCCCCCGCTAAAAGAAACGGCCGAGGGCCGAACGGGTCTGGTGGCCGACAGTCCACTTCCACCTCGAAGAACTCGCGCTGACCGCCCGTCAGGGCGTGGGGTTCGGGTTCTGGGAAACGGCGGAGCAGGGTCAGAGATGGCTCCTGCGTGAGGAAAACAACGGATTCATTCAGCGCGTCGGCTCCGTGATGCGGTACGACCGCTGGGAGAACGTCTACGCCAAGGACTGGCGCCCCGAAAAAATCCTCCACGACAATATCCTCGCCGACCTGATCGGGCTCATCCAGCCGGAGCGGTTCACGTGCCGGAAGGCGGACCCGACCGTCGGCGCGGACGCCGAGGTGTGGCTCACACCTCGGTTGGAACTCTGGTACGTGGAACTCCACCGGGCGACGGGCCAGAACGTCGCCGAGCTGAACCGCGAGCGGTTCCCCCGCTATGCCGCCATCGAGCATCCAGTCTTGTGGGTGATCGAAGCGAACCAGGAGGAAGATGAACGGACGAGACTGGAGGCGATGATCCGGGCCGAAGCCGTGTCCGAGCGGATGCGCTTCTGCACGTTCACCGACCTCATGGAATCGCCCGAGGAAGAGATCCTGATCGGTCGAAACGGTCACCGGTCAAGACTCCCTGACGTGTGACGGCCGGCGGTCACCGGTCAAAGCAGATAAGCCCTTACGGAGGCCAACTATTCGTAGAGCGAACAACCGGGGGTGAGCCTCCCTGACCGCTCCACCCCCTCCCGCTCCCGCTCAGGACGGTCGCGGTGGGGTGGGCCTCCCGGCAACGTCAACCGGGTGGCCCCTGTTTCCGGCCGCAGGACGACGGCCTTACCCAACTCAAGGATGGAGTATTACCGCTGGAAGTTTCTGGCCTGGGGCTGCCGGGCTACAAGTCGCGAGGACGCGATCCGTCGCGGCATTGAACTGATCAAGAAAGATCCGTCCGCGTTCGTCGTGGGCGCCGACATCCCCGAGACGAAGCGGTCGGTGCTCGGGAGACTGTTCCTGGGCTGACCGTTGGCGGGTGGGTCTGCCTGAGACCCACCGCCACCCCGTTGCTTTGACCGTTTCTCTTGGAAGCGGAGCCCGACGGCTCCGTGCGGAGACACTCCGCGCCCCCGGCAAACCAACGCCGTCATCAACGAAACTCACTGGAAAGGGGAATCTCAGATGCCTGAGCGCAGTGTTCTCGACGAGACCGTCGCGAACGGCCACCCTCGCGAGCCGTTCACCCAGACGGCCGAGGAGATCGCATCGACCGCGCGACGTTCGGTGTCCGCCGTCTCCCGCTGGGGCTTTGTCGCAACCGCGGGGATCGTGCAGTGGGTCGCGGGGCTGATGCCCAACTGGCATGTGATGCGGGCGCGGTCGGCCTACTGGGCCTTCGTGACCGGGAAGTATCTCCTGTTCGGCTTCGTCTATGTCACCATGATCGCCGCTGGGATGCAGATGATTAGCAGCCTCGCGGCGATGAAGCTATACAAGTCGCCGGGCCTGGGCTTCCTCAAGCACTACGAGGTCGGCTACCGCCTCACCGTGGCGCACCCGCTCTCGGTCGTGGTGCTCCTGGCCTCGTTCTACATCGCTGAGAAGGCGGTACTCCTCTGGCTGCGGCCGGGGGAGAGCCCGGACAAGTGGTTCGACGCCGACAATTACCGCCGCGTCGTCACAGTGCTCGCAGTGATGGTCATCGGCGGGGACGCGGTCTGTTACTACCTGGCCGTCTCGGAAGCCAATTGGGGCGGGTCCGCCGTCTCGTTCGTCGCGCTGGTCGCCACGCTCCTCTACACGGGGATGATGGCGGCGGCGGCCATCTGCTCGGTCAA
>JAYUFP010000790.1:0-3646 GCA_043738665.1 Isosphaeraceae bacterium | reverse complement strand
ACGTCATACCGCGGTTTGCGAGGACGGATCGTGCTTTTGGACGCCTCGCGCGGGGATCTCAAGGATCTGATCGACTATCACGCACATGCGGACGGTAATTTTCTGACGAGGCGGGACCCGTCGAGCGTCTCGGGGGACCGGGACGATTCCTCTCAGATTCGTGACTCGCGGTTGGTTGCGAGGGCCGCGGGCTCGGAAGGCTCCAAGGGAATCGAGTCGAGGGGGAACCGGCCGTGAACTTCAACTCACTCTACCGTCTGAGCTTCTACGCGATGCTGGTCGCGGCGGCGTTCGTATTGAGCATCGACGTGACGGACGGCGGCCCGGCCATCCTGTACCCATATGGCGTCGCGGTGGCGGCGGCGGTCGCGTTCGTCACCGTCGACCGCGACCCCAGACGCGGCTCGTCGTCACTCCTCGCCGACCTGCTGGCCGTGCTGGCGACCGGGCTGGCGCTCGCCGAGTACACGGCCGACGACAATCACCTGGTGCTCGCGCTCGGGCATTGGCTGATTTACTTGACGATCATTTATATGTTCCGGAAGAAGAGCATGGCGGGGGACGACGTGATGTTCCGCCTCGGCCTGTTCCAGGTCCTGGTGGGGACGGTCCTTAGCTCCAGCGACTGGACCGGCGCGATGCTCTTCGTCTGGGCCGTTCTCACCCTCTGGGTGCTCGGCCTGATGACCCTGCAGCGCGAGGCGATCCGCTCGCAGGCGCTGGAGCCTACAGACTCTGGCCGGGAGTCGGCCCGACTCAAAGCGCTTTATCCGGGCCTTTTGAACCTCTCATTCGTGGTGTCCACGTTTCGGGTGATGCTGACCACGTTGGCCCTGGGCGGAGTGATCTTCCTGGCGATGCCTCGTCGATTCACCATGGCCAAGACCGATGGGAAGGAAGCGGGCGGTCAGCACCTCACCGGGTTCGACGACGAGGTGCAACTCGGCCAGATGGGTGAGATCCTCGAAAACGATACGGTCGTGATGGCCGTGGAGACCTTCGACGAGTCGGGGAGGAAAATCCACCCCGAAGGCGAACCCCTCTGGCGCGGCGTGACCATGGCACGCTACGAAAAGGGCCGCTGGAAACGTCAGAGGCACACGGGCGACGGTACCTTCCCGAGCAAGGAGCCCGACCTCAAGCTACGTGACCCGTCGCGTCCTCAGGGGAAGATACGCCAGCAGATCAAACTCGAGTCTAATGACTCCAAGGCCCTTTTCGGGCTCCGCCCGATGTCCGACGCGACGGTCGCGAGGGGGCTGCAGCCGATCCTCAATTCAATCGACGGCACGATCCTTCGCGGCGAAGTGAAGCCCGGCTCTTATGATTATGAGGTCACCTCCTTCCGCGATGTCGGGATCCCCCAGCCCGGGGAGCCGCCTCCGGGGTCGTCTCTGGAACTCCTGCTGAAGGAGGTTCCCTCCGACATCAGGCCGGCGTTCCAGGCGATCGCCGAAGAGGTTATCGCGCGCGAGCTCACCCCGGAAGAACGCAAGGACGACCGCAAGAAAGCCGAGGCGCTTGACCGCTACCTCCGTGATTCGGGGAAGTTCAGCTATACCTTGAAGCTCGATGTCATCGACAACACCATCGACCCGGTCCTCGACTTCATGGTTAACCGCAAGGAAGGCCATTGCGAGTATTTCGCGAGCGCGCTGGCACTGCTGCTGCGAGCCGTCGACATCCCCGCGCGGGTCGTGAACGGGTTCAAAGGGGGCGACTGGAACGATCTGGCGAACGTCATGAACGTCCGCCAGAAGCACGCACACAGCTGGGTCGAGGCATACTTGGGCGTCGAGCCGGGGAACGAACGCCCGCCGATCTGGCTCACGCTCGATCCGACACCCGGCAATGAGCGCGACGCCTCGGTCGCCCGGGTCGGCGGCTTCAAGGGAAACTTCCGTCAGGCCACCGACTTCGTCCGCTTCGTCTGGCTATTCTACATCGTGGGCTACAACTCGGAGCGGCAGAACTCCCTGCTCTATGGGCCGACCCGCAGCCTGATCCGCGAGGCCAAGGCCGGCTTCGCGATTATGGGGGAGTGGTTCCAGAAGAACTACGCGAAGGGACTCAAGCTGTTGACGTTCCAGGACGTCCGTTCGCTCTTCAGTCTGCGCGGTTTCCTCGTGGCGTTCTCGGCGCTCTTGTTCCTCGCGCTTCTGTTCAAATCGCTCACCGCGGTGATCCGCAGGTTGTGGCGATGGTATCGCGGGCCGATCGACGGGGCAGCCACGCTTTCGGCGGGCGCTGCGCACTATCGTCGGCTCGTTGAGTTGCTCGGCTCACTCGGACTGGAACGCCCGGCGGCCGAGACCCAGGATGAGTTCGCGAAGCGCGCCGCCGTCTTCCTCCACGACCGCGGTCAAGCCACCCGGGCCGTGGCCGACGTCCCCGGCCTGATCGTTGACGCATTCTACCGCGTCCGGTTCGGTCGGTTTGAACTTCCCGTGGAGGCCGCGGGAACCCTCGAATCACGCCTCGACGCCCTCGAAGCCACGCTCAAGGCACCTCAACACGCGTGAAAGGACGATGCGACCATGCGAGTCGGACTCGTCGGTTTCGCCGGAAGCGGCAAGAGTACCCTGTTCCAGCTCCTGACCGGGGCCATCCCCGACCCCGGCAAGGTCCACGGCGGGCAGGTCGGAGTCGCCATCCTTTCCGACCCCCGGCTCGACTTCCTGGCGAGCCTCCACAAGCCCAAGAAGACCACCTCCGCCACCGTCGAGATGCTCGACACCCCCGGCCTCATGCCCGGTTCCCATGGCGACAATCCCCAGCGCCTCGCTCTGATTCGCGAAGGCGACGCGCTGCTGATCGTCCTGGGAGCCTTCAGCGGAAGCGACCCCGCGGCGGACCTCGCCGCGTTCCGCGACGAGATGCTTTTCGCCGACCTTGAAGTGGTGACCAAACGTGCCGAACGCCTCGAAGCGAGCTCCAAGAAGCCGCGTCCCGAACGGGAACGCGAAGTGCAGCTTAAAGAGTTAGTAATCGTCAAAAAAGTGCAAGGGGCCCTCGACGCCGGTGAGCCGATCTCCACTCTTGGCTTAAACGAAGAGGAAAAGAAGCCGATGCGGTCGTTCGGCCTCCTCACCGACAAGCCGCAGATCGTGGTGGTGAACATCGAGCAAGGTAAGGATCTGCCTGCCAAGCTTCTGGAGATGGTCCCCGACGCCCTGGCGATCGACGCGAAGCTGGAACTCGAACTCTCGCAGCTCGAAAAGGACGAACGCGAGGTCTTCATGGCCGACATGGGGATCACTGAGTTCGGCCGCGACCGGATCATCCGCAAGGCTTATGACGCCGTCGGAATCATCACCTTCTTCACGGCCGGAGAGCCCGAGGTGCGAGGCTGGAACGTCGAGAAAGGCGGGACCGCCGTCGATGCGGCCGGCAAGATCCACACCGACCTGGCCAAGGGGTTCATTCGCGCCGAGGTGACGGCATACGACGATATGCAGAGGCTCGGCTCGGTGAAGGAAGTCAAGGCGAAAAACTTGCAAAGGCTCGAAGGCAAGGATTACATCGTCAAAGATGGCGATATCATGTATTTCCGGAGCGGGTTGTAGTTCGAGTGTCGCCGGTTCAATGAACTGCTGTGCAACCAGTTCATGTCCGTCTTGGGTCGACTGCTTTGACCGTTTTTCCC
>JAYUFP010000789.1:0-3647 GCA_043738665.1 Isosphaeraceae bacterium | reverse complement strand
ATGTCGTTGAGGGTCAACCCGGCACGTTTCAAAGCCTTGTGAATCGCGGGGACGGGTCCGATGCCCATTTCCTCGGGATTCACTCCGGCCACGGCCATCGCCCTGATCTTTGCCATCGGCTTGAGGCCGAGTTCCTTGGCTTTCTCCTCCGACATGATTAGAAGCGCCGCGGAGGCGACGTTGATCGGCGAGGAATTGCCCGCCGTCACCGATCCTCCCGCCGGGTTGAAGACCGGGGGGAGCGACGCGAGGGCTTCCATCGAGGTTTCCCGACGAATGCACTGGTCCCGGGTCAACAAGACCTTCCGGCCGGAGTCGTCTCGACCCCAGGTCGGCGCGATCTCGGCGGCGAACTCGCCTTTGTCGGTCGCGGCGGCGGCGAGTTGCTGGCTGCGGAGGGCGAACTCGTCCTGCTTTTCGCGGGAGATCCGGTACTTCGCGGCGAGGTATTCCGCCGTGATCCCCATGTTCATGATCGCTTCGCTGTGCTTGCGAAAGAGCCCGGGGTAAGGGTTGTAATCTTTCGACATCGGCACATGATCCATGTGCTCAATCCCCCCGGCGATCTGCACGTCTTCGCATTCAGCGGCGATACTCATGGCGGCGTCGTTGATGGCTTGAAGGCTCGACGCGCAGTTGCGGTTGATCGTGACGCCCCCCGCCTCGATCGGCAGGTCGGCGGCGAGCGAGGCGATCCGCGCGATGTCGAAACCTTGTTCGCCTTGCTGCTGCACGCAACCCCATCGGATGTCTTCGATCAACGCCTTGTCGATCCCCGTCCGCGCGACGATCGCCTTCATCGCGTGCGCGGAGAGATCCTCGGCGCGGACGTCGCGGAAATACCCCTTATCGGAAGAGGCCCGGCCCACCGGGGTCCTCACGGCGTCGATCACCACGGCATGTCTCACGGTTCGCTCCTCGCTCGCGGAATGTTCGTTAGGAAAATGGCCGATGACCGATGACCAATGGCCGATGGCCGATGGCCGATGAATACCAGCCGATGGCCGATGGCCGATGACCGATGAATACCAGCCGAGAGCCGATGACCGATGGCCGATGAATACCAGCCGAGAGCCGATGCTTGATGACCCGTGGATTCCTTGACCATGGGTCATCGACCATGGGCCATCACCGCTTAGGTTTCGCGTTTCAGCCGCCGAATTTCGAGGCCGCCTTGGGCATCGGGTAAAATCGGCCGTTCTCCGCCGCCAGCTTCTTGAGGCTCTCGGTCGGCTCGAACCGCTTGCCGAGGTGCTTGTACTTGTCGAGCGTCTCGACCACCGTCGCGGCCCCCAACGAGTCGGCCCAGCGGAGGATGCCCCCCTTGAACGGCGGGAAGCCGATTCCCAGGATCAGGCCCATGTCGGCGTCGGCCGGGTCGCGGACGATCCCCTCTTCGAGCGTGCGGGTCGCTTCCAGGAGCATCGCCAGGAACATCCGTTCGGTGATCTCCTCGTCGTTCGGAACGTGGTCGCCGGTTCGGTGCTTGGCCAGGATCGCTTCGACGTCCGGGTCGGATTTCCCTTTCCCCTTCGCGTCGAACTTTCGGAACCCCGCGCCCGATTTCTGGCCGAGCCGCCCGGCTTTCACGAGTTCGTCCAGGACGGGAACGGCCACCGCGCGATCGGGATATGCCTTGAGCATGACGTGCCCGGCATAACAGGCGGTATCGAGGCCGACGAGGTCTTCCAGCGCGATCGGACCCATCGGCATGCCGAACTTGGTCGCGGCCTTGTCGATCGCGTCCATCGACGCGCCTTCACTCAAGAGCAAGAGCGCTTCGTTCATGTAAGGGAACAGCACGCGGTTCACAAGGAACCCCGGGCAGTCCTTGACGACGATCGGAGTCTTCTTCACTTTCTTGGCGAGTGCGACGATGGTCGCCACGGTCTCGTCGCTGGTCTTCTCGCCGCGAATCACCTCGACAAGTTCCATGCGATCGACCGGGTAGAAGAAGTGCATGCCGACGAATCGCGACGCATCCGGTGCGGATTCCGCCATCCGGGTGATCGAAATCGTGGATGTGTTGCTCGCGAGGATGGCGCCGGGTTTGAGTTCCTTGGCAAGCTCCTTGAACATCGCGGTTTTGACTTTTTCGTTCTCGGTGACGGCTTCAACGACGACGTCGCATTCCGAGAAAACCGCGTGGTTCGTGGATGTGTTCAAGAGACTGAGCATGCTCACCATGTCTTGAGGCGAGGCGCGGCCGATCTTGATCCGGCTCATGACGACATCTTGGGCGCGCGCCATGCCGGCGGCGACGCGGTCGTTGTCGATGTCGACCATCACGGTCGGCACGCCGGAACGCGAGTGGGCGGTGGCGATCCCCGCCCCCATCTGGCCGGCTCCGAGGACTCCGACCTTCTTGACCTCGCGCGGCTTGATCGCGGGGTCGGAAACGCCCGGGTCGCGTGCCAGGCGCTGGCCCATGAAGAAGACGCCGATCAAGTTCGCCGAGATCGGCGTTCCGACGACTTCCATCGCCGCGTTCAACTCGGCTTTCAGGCCGTCTTCGAGGGTCTTATTACACCCTTCGCGGATGGCTTTCAGGGCGGCGAGTGGGGCCGGGTATTGTCCTTTGGTCTTGCCCTTGACGAACCCTTCGGCCGTGGCGAACAGGAAATTCATCTGGTCGTCGGAGAGTCCGACCGGCTGTTCGCGGCGCTTGCGGTTCTCTTTCCATACGCCGGATTCGACGAGGTGATCGATGAGCCGGAGCCCTTCTTCCACGAGCTTATCCGCAGGCACGGCGTCGAACGCGAAGCCGACCGCCACGGCCTTGTCGGCGTCCATCGCCTCGCCCGAACAAATCATCTCGACGGCCGAATGGACGCCGATCAAGCGGGGCATGCGCTGGGTGCCTCCCCACGCCGGTAGCAGGCCGATCTTGACTTCGGGCAGAGCGATCTTCGTCCGCGCGCTTTTGGAAACGATCCGCTCGTCCATCGAAAGGACAAGCTCCGTGCCGCCGCCCATGCAGTTGCCGTCGATCAGAGCGACGGTCGGGAACGGGAGGTGGCTAACCCGACTGAAGAGGGCGTGGCCGAAGCTCACGCCCTTGGCCACCTGTTCTTTCGGGGCATAGGCAAGCGCCCCGAGTTCATTCAGATCGGCCCCGGCGATGAAGTTTCCGGGCTTTCCGCCGCGGAAGATCAGGCCGCGGAGGTCGGTCCGTTTCTCCAACTCTCCCACGAGCCCGACAAGTTCCATCAAGACCGCCTGACCCAGCGTGTTGACCTTCTTGTCGGGGAGGTCGAACGTCACCTGGGCGACCTTGCGGTCGATCTCTTCGAGACGGAATGCGCCGGCCATGCCGTGTGGTCCCTTACGAGAATTGTGGAGAGTGGATGATCGATGGCCAATGTCCGATGGTCAATGCCCGATGACCGATGATTGATCGACAACGGCCGATGACCCGGGACTGCGGAATTTTGGTCATCGGTCATCGGCCATCGGTCATTGGTCATCGGTCATTTTCCTCAGTATTTCATCAAAATCTCGTCCGTCCCGACGCCCGCGATCGACTTGAATCCGCCGTTCTCGACGGCCTCTCCGAGCTTCGTCACGGCGCGGAAATACTTGTCGGTCGGGCGCGTGCCGTTACGCTTGCGGGCGAGATCCTGGCAGAGGATGTCGGCGGCTTCCTT
>JAYUFP010000788.1:0-3668 GCA_043738665.1 Isosphaeraceae bacterium | reverse complement strand
GCGACTCGTTCCCACGGTCCTCCGTGGGAATGCCGTCCCCGACGCTCCGCGTCGTCCGGCCTCCGCGGAATACGGACGCGGAGCGTCCAAGACGGCATACCCACGGAGGACCGTGGGAACGAGGACGATTTCCAGCCTTCTGTCGGCTCATTGTTATTTTACAGGCCCCATCCCTTCATACTCCCAGTCCATGTGATTGCGTGGATGCTCCACAATCTCGGGAGGTTCACCCTCGGCTCCGATATCGAGACTGAACGAACCGCAGTCGTTCCACGGATCAGGACGATCTGATGCGACGAAAAGATCCCAGTCGAGAAAGTCGTTCGGAAGGATCAACCGAAGCTCCGCTCTCATTCGACTCACCCCCCCGGCGGCGGATGCACCACGCGGATCGGCTCGCGACGGTGCCGCTGGTCGGCGGTGAGTGCCCCGCCTAATCGTCGATCGAGCCCCTCAATCGCGGCGTCGAGGACACCTCGCGCCGTATCGAGGTGTCGGGGACGCAGCGCATAAGGGTCGCGCGGCAGCCCGGTCTTGGGGAAGTTCAATTTCTCGGCCGTGATCCCGAGAGAGGGCGGGGCCTGAAAGGCTTCGAGGGGTTCGTAATCGCCGTCGGCCCGGGGCGATCGGTAATAGGCGCGGCGCTCGTTGGCGGGGCCGGGGTAGGCCCATGAGGCTCGCAAGGTCAACAGTTCGGCGAACTGCGGCCAAGGTGCGGATTGCGGGTTGAACGACCCGGCGGGGCCGTCGGCGGCGATCGCGGGGAGGAGTCTCCAGGCGTCGGAAAGGGGCAGGGGGCGGCTGGGGTCGGCAAAGAGGGCGGCCAGCTCGGGCCTTCCCAATTCGGCGGCGGCCTGGTGGACCAGCGATTCGGCGCTGGCGAGGTACAGCAACAGCGCGGCCCGCGCCAGCCGGCTGGCCTCGCTTTCGGAGCGTGCCAGGGCGATCTTGCTTTGCGTGTGGAAGTGGAGGGCGTCTTGATAGAGGCAATGGAACGGGCTGAACACCGTCTCGATGACCCAGCCCGAGTACCCCGGGTCGGCCGCGCGACGGGGCGCGACGGCCGTATTGGCGGTGCCGTTGCCTTGACGATCCTTGCCCGCGCCCGTCACCGCGTCTTCCCGGATGGCGATGGCTCGACCCTCCACCCAATGGCACCGTGATCGCCTTGATATGATTTCATTGTACCCCGTGATCGGGCGGCCGTACAACGGGCCAAACCGCGGAACTGTTCCCGATTTCGGCTGATTCGCGGGCCTCGCAACCCTTCCCAACGGACAGGTCGGGTGCTACAAAGGGGATGACCGATGTCCGATGTCCGATGTCCGATGTCCGATGTCCGAGGACCGAGGACCGAGGACCGAGGACCAATGACCAATGACCAATGACCAATGACCGAGGACCGATGACCGATGACGGATGCCCGATGACGGATGCCCAATAACCGAGATCATGAATTCCGTCATTCGTCATCCGGCATCCGTCATCCACTGTCGGTCATCGGCCATCGGTCATCGATCATTGGCCATCCCCACCCAGGATCCCACCCATGCGTCGCAACGGCAAACTCCTGACGGCCGCGCTCGCACTGATGATCGGCCTCGTCGCCGACGCCCGTGCCCATTTCCTGTTCATCAGGGTCGGGCCGATGGCCGAATCGGGCCGCTCGGCCGAGGTTTTCTTCTCCGAACAGGCCGAGGCGGGCGACCCGAAACTCATCGACAAGATCGTCGGGGCCGAACTCTGGCTGCAAACCAAACCCAATACGTTCACCCCGTTGACCGTCCGCAAAGGGAACGACCGCCTCCGCGCCACCGTCCCCCCCGGCGGGAGCCTTTCCGTGGTCGGCGTCTGCGAATACGGCGTGCTCGCCAGGCCCAAGCAGCCGGCGTTCTTGCTCCGCTACTTCCCCAAGGCCGTCGCGGGCAAGCCCGAAGAAGTCAACGCGTTCGGTCGGTTCGTCGCGGAACCGAAAACCAAGCCCGCGCGGCTGGAAATCATGCCGACGTTCGAAAACAACCGCGTCAAGCTCGTCGCCCTGCGAGAGGGCAAGGCCGTCCCCGGCCTCGTTTTCACGACCGTCAGCTCCGACCTGACCAACACCGAGGTCACCGCCGACAAGGACGGCAACGCCTTCTGGACCCCCTCCGCGCCGGGACGATACTCGGTCTACGTCAAAGAGGTGCTCAAAACTCCGGGTGAACATGCGGGCAAGTCTTACGACGAGATCCGCGACTTCGCCACACTCGCCTTCACCTGGCCGCTCGAGCGTCACGACGCCGACGCCGGGGCCGTCGCCATGTTCGAGAAGGCCCTCGCCAACCGAGCACCCTGGAGCGACTTCCCCGGGTTCTCGGCCGAGGTCACCGGCACGCTCGACGGCCGGGCCTTCTCGGGCAAGGTCAACGTCACGGCCGACGGCGGTGTGAAGGCCGAACTCGACGACGCCGCGGCCCGCCCTTGGCTCGAAGATCAACTCGGCTCGATCGCCATGCACCGAATTTCCGAGAACGACCGCGGCCCGTCCACCGACAAGCCCAAGCCCGTCCTCCGCTTCGCCGACGACGACGAGGATCACCCCCTCGGCCGCCTGCTCGCGTTCCAGGGGGGCCGGTTCGCCTCAAGCTACCGCGTGAAGGACGACCGGATCACCGTGGTGAATCGTCATATCGGCAAGCAAACGATGACGATCACCGTACTCGACGACACGAAGAACGCCGAAGGGAAGTACGTCCCCCACAGCTATCTCGTCCACTACTGGGACGCATTGACCGGCGATTTACAACGGGTCGAAACCATCCAGGAGCGCTGGACCCGAGTCGGCAAGCTCGACCTGCCGACCCGGCACACGGTCTCGACGGCTTCGAACACGGGGCTCTCGGTGCGGAGCTTCGAGCTGTCGAAGCACGCCCTGGGCGCCGCGAAGTAAAAGACCACGGTGGACGCGGATTTCGTAGCTCACCGGCCATCCGACAAGGCAGGTGGGCGGTGCCCACCCTACGAAATCCTTGCCACCCGCGGTTCAATTCTCCCGCTTTACACCTTCAGCAAGGAGCAAGCCTCGGAATAACCCGCGGCCGTCTTGCCGTATTCACTCGCGGTCACCCTGGCCAGGGCGACCAGTTGCCGCCAGCGGAAGGCCGGGCGGGTCGTGGCGAATTCCTCGCGGACCGTCCGGTAATACTTCTCGGCGTGCAGGGCACCGTCTTCGCTCACGGCGTAGCCGAGGAGCAAGGGGAAAACCTTGGCCGAATCACCGCCGGTCTCGCCGATCTTGTGGACCACGGCGCAAGCGCGGAACTGGTCGTTGGCGCGGATCGATTCATCGAGCGCCTTGAGCAACCCTTCGGGACCGTTCGCGCCGATCTTTTCGAGATCTTCGGGACGCGGATGAGGCGTCGCGTTGAGGAATTCACCGCCGCGGTTCAGGCGGTCAAGGGCGACCTGATACGCGCCCAGGATCAGGCACGCGGCCGTGTTCCTCGCGTTCGAGACCTTGGCCATGTTCCTCCAGGCGTTGGCCGAATCGCAGGCGTGAACGCCGATCGAATCGCCGTGTACACTGCCCAGCGGCTTGCCCGCCTGGATCTGGCTGCCGACCCTGCCGGCGTCGCGAAGGACGAGCTGGTTCGCGGCCAGCGCGATGGCTTCGCCGATGCTCGCGGGCG
>JAYUFP010000787.1:0-3671 GCA_043738665.1 Isosphaeraceae bacterium | reverse complement strand
GCCCGGCGGGCTCTTCGGATCGATTTGGTCGTGAACACCCGTCTGGTCCGGGCAGGTCTCTCTGCTTCATGTGCCTGGCCTTCCGACCATTCCGCCTCCAACCACCCCACCGTCCCCATGATCGCTTTATCACGCTACCCCTCAGCGTCATGGGCTTCCGGGTCTCCCCGGTCCGGGCTTCGCCTTGAATGCGCAGGCTCGCCGAACGGCATGGCCGAATCGAGTTCACTTGCGTTGCGGACTGGACGTTCACCTCCGGTTGCTCTCCACCCCGCCTCGCGGCGACGCAGTTACCATCGGTTACAGGCCGGAGAGCGCGTGCCTGAAGAGGACTCACACCTCTCGGACCAAACACACTTGCAGACGCACGCATTCCCACGCAGAGCGTGGGAACGAGTTGATGGCTTTGGCGATCGGGCATTGGCCATCCGCCATCCCCGCGGTTTGCCCGAAAGACCCCTTGGAACAAACGCCGCTTCGCGATAAAACTCGCGGTGAATTCCGCGAGCCTTGAGCAAAGGAGGCGCTCGTGCCTTTGAAAACACTCGGAACACGCGGCCCTTGCGGGGTGCTTGGGGCGGTCCTGGCGGTCATCGCCGTCGAAGCCGCGTTCGCGCGCCACGACCTCGACCTCGGTCGTCCCGAGAACCTCAACTGGCGGTGGGGCCGTCACGTCGCGAGGCGGAACGCGCCACAGGCGGACATCCTCTGCTTCGGCACCAGCATGATGCAGACCGGCCTCCTCCCCCGTCTTATCGCCGAGCGCACCGGGCGGCAGGCGTACGGGATGGCCGTGGTCGGCTCGCAGATGCCCTACAGCTACTATCTCTTCAAGCAGGCGCTGGCCTCGGGGGCGAAACCCTCGACGCTGATCATCGACTTCCCGGTCAATTTCCTCGGCTCCAGTCTCGACAGTCAGCCGGCCGGCTGGCCCGACGCGCTGAATTTCCGAGACACCTTCGACATGGCCTGGCAGATGCGAGACTCCCGGTTCTTCGCCGCGGTCGTCTCGGAAAAACTCCTCCCCACGCTGGCCTTCCGTCTGCAAACCCGAAAAGCGGTGTCGGCAGCTTTGAATGGAGAATCCGCGTCGCTCCTTACAGAGAACGTCACCTATCTTCGAAATTACAACAAGAACCTCGGGGCATTCATGGCCGGAAAGAAGCCGGGCTATGCCGGAGAGGTCTCCGACCACTACGTGAAGACGTTCCTGAACGACGCCCCGTGGAAGCCCGACCCGATCAAGGCGCGTTATTTCCGACGCCTGATCGAGCTCGCCGCCGCCAACGGCGTCCGCGTCTACTGGGTGATGTCGCCGTTCGTCCCCGACCTCCAGGCCGGCCGCGATTCCAAGAAGCTCGACGCCGCATACAACGAGTTCGCCTGGGCGATGACCTCGAAATTCCCCAACCTCATGGTGCTCGACGCCAGGCACGCGGGGTACAAGGCCGACGTCTTCATGGACGCCGTTCACCTCGACATCGACGGCGCGAGCACATTAAGCCAGGCCGTCGCCGACGCGATCGAGAACGACGAGAGCGGATCATCGAAGTGGGTCAACCTCCCCCCGTTCCGCCCCCGCCCGATCAACGTACCCGTCGAGATCGCCGCGGATTCCTTTAAAGCCCTCTTCTCCGGCGGGGAGGTGAGGCGATAAGGCGACGGCCTTTTCCGTGACCACCACGGCGTAGGGTAGGTCGAGTCTTCGAGGCCCGCCACCGTCCAACCCGCGGTGGGCCTACGCCGACGGCTTCGTAAAAGCTCTATCCAGTCGGCCGTCTCCGCGACCACCATCGCCACAGAACCGCCAGACCGAACGTCCATGATAAGAGCATTGCGTGGAACAATTCGCGACGGCGGACGTCGCCGTACGTGACCGTTTGCGCGCAACCGTTCATCAACGCCAAGCTCGCCGTCGCGAGCAAGATCTGCACGATCCTCGGATCGAAAAAGAAGGCTCGCCAGCCCTCGGTGATCGCCCAGAAGGTTCCGAACAGAGACGTCACGAACGCCGCCGACCACGCGAGCCCGCGCCGGACGTTTTCCCAACCACGACCCAGCCGCTTCGCCCGCCGGGCCGCCGCGACCGCCGGCACGAGCCAACCGTAGGCGCTCACCGCCAACAGTACCGCGAAGACAGTGGCCGCCAAAGAATCACGGGCCGGGGCGAACGGAAAGCCGACCGCCTGATACGCCCAGCCCAGCGCCGCACAGACCAGTGCGCCCGCCCAAGGGCCGATCGTCACCCAGATCGACCGACGCGAAACCCATCCCCGAGGCCCGCGACGGATCGGTTCGGGATCGGGCAGGTAGAGGGTCGCACCGGCAAGGAACCCGAACCCGATGAGCGGGCCGAGTTGCAACCCCCACATGGTCATCTCCCAATGGTGGGGGTCAGGGGGATACTCGTCGAAGAACAAAAGGACCGCGTTGTATGTGTTTTCGAGCACGACCGGCAACACCGGAACGAGCACCCATCCCAGGGCCGACCCGACCCCCGCGTTATTTCTCTCGCCCATGGTCAAGACCCCCGTGAAGAAACTTGCATGGGAATTCCCGATGGCGCGGCCAGATACCCCTTTCCCCCACCGTAGCCATAACGATGGCATATCGCCCGTCCGCACCCGGGAATCATTCCGAAAATATCCGGCGCGGGGGACTGCGTAAACCGCGCCGAGGGGCGACCGAAACCGTCGCGAGGGTCGGGTTGACAGGCCCTCCGAAGATCGGGTATACCCCGTCTCGATAGCGCAAAGAGAGCGTGAATTCCTTGAGAGATAAAGGCCGTTTTCGGCCGGGAACCTCGGCACGACGCCGTGGACGGTCTTGAAAGCGCGAGGCGGGCCGGGAACTCCGACTCCTTTTAACGCATCGAAATCACGTTGAGCGTCGCCGTGAACGCGGCGATAAGCAAGGTTTTCGCAAAAAACACGGACGTCGCGGCAGTGCGGGGAACCTCTCGGTCCAGGGACGGACCGGGCCCCCGCCTCATGTCCGGCCCTTTGAGAATTTCAATCGAGGGCCGACGCGCGACGCCTCGCGGGCCGACAAGTTCTCCATGGAGGGGTCCGGCCAATGTGGCCTGTCATCCGACGCCCAGCAAGTTCGCGGACCGCGCCCCACCGCCGGTTCGTGCCGGAACCGCAACAGGCGGTCGAGCCCCGGCACGGACTCTACCCGGGCGAGCCGGAGACCTGCCGACGCGACTACCGGCACTTCCTGCCGGTGCTCGCCCACCTCGGCCTGCTCTACGGCGTCGCGCGCGTCTTCCGCCTTGAAGGACGCGCGTTTCAGCACCTCGTGCTGATCGCCCTGGCGGCGCTACCGGCCCACTACTACTTGCCGTTCCGCTGGAAAAGGCCCTTGTTCACCGCCGTTTCCGCGATGGGAATGGCCTGGGTGTTCGGGCTCGATACCTCGGCCGTCGTCCTGGCCCTGTCGGCGGCGTTGATCGGGGTCTGCTACCTCCCGGTCTCCTGGACGATCCGAGCGGGGATGATCGCCGCGTTCGCCGCGGTCTTCGCAGCGCTTCGGCCCGGCGAGTTCTCCGGCTATGTCCCCGGCAACGTCTGGCCCGTGCTCGCCACGATGTTCATGTTTCGGATGATGCTCTATCTCTATGAGATCAAGCACGCCAAGAAGCCCGAACCGCTCGCCGACACGGTGGGCTA
>JAYUFP010000786.1:0-3675 GCA_043738665.1 Isosphaeraceae bacterium | reverse complement strand
ATGATCCAGTTGACCGCGGCGCTCAACCAACTGGCGGCGCAAGAGCGCTATCTCGCGCTCGAAACACGCGGAGCAAGGCATAACCTCGGTGTCAAATTCGGCGTGATCGACGCCCAGATCGCGCTGGCGCTGGCGGGGGTCGACCGCGAGCGGATGCTCGCCGGGTTGCTCGAATCGGTGGTCCGGATCGAACAGGGTTAATGGACGATGTGCGATGATCGATGACCAAGGACCAAAGATGGACCGCCCAAGATCGACGATCGAAGGCCGTTAGAACATTTCCTTTTATCGGCCATCGGCCATTGAACATCGGCCATTCCGCCTCCAATAGGGTTGCTTCATGACCCCGCACGGTCGACGCCTTATCGAGACGATCACGAGTCGGGACCCCGCCGTCCGCGACCGTTCCTTGCGCACCCTGATCGAAGGGGCGACGACGGCCGAGGTTCTCGCCGCGTGTGACGACCTCGAACACTTCCGCCAGTCGACCGAAAACCTTTACGAGCGCGTCCGCGCCTCGATGTTCCTGCACGCTCTCTATCGCTACGAGGTGCAGGACAACCTCGACAACGACGCAGGGCTCATGCCGTTTGACGGGTTCAAAGATCTCATGGAGCGGCGATTCGAACAGGCGATCGCCTCGTTCCGAACGGCCATGAAGGTACAGGGTCCAAACGGTACGGTCGCCAGTGCCCTGGCGCAGGCCTACGAACAGGTCGCCTACCAGACCCTGGCCGACCAGGTCCGCCGCTCGGTGCGGAACTGCCCGGGGAACCGCTGGATGTTCCGAGTCGGGGCCGTCGAGGAGCACCCGCTTCGCGTCCATTCACAGTTGTTGCAGCGGGCATCGAATGACGGTTTGTTTCCGATCCTCATCGAACGTACGCCCGTTAGGCTCGACCTTTCTCATAGCGCCTGGTCGGACATTTTCTTCCTGGGCATGGACTATCCCGAAGGCGCGCGGGTCCTGAACATCTCGGTCGACCTGGGGCTGCACGGGCGCGACGCCGCGCCAATCCCGCCGATCGAAACTCGCGTCCGCATCATCCCCGAGCCGATCCTGCGGCTGACTTCGATCGACTTAAACTCCTGCAAAGACGTCGCCACGCTCGACGAGCTTTTCAACTTCGGCAATGACTACCTCGGGCTCGTGAAAGCCGGCGTGATCGCCTCCGGCCTGATTCCTCCATCATTGGAAGGGACAGGCGCGAAACTCGCCGAAGTCCTCGCGCTCATGGTCCGGCCCGGGCACGGGCTTGAGGTCGTCAGCAAGGTCAACGACATCCCCAAAGGGTCACGGCTCGCCGTCTCGACGAACCTGCTCGCGTCTCTCATCAGCCTGTTGATGCGGGCGAGCGGGCAAACGAGAAATCTCACCGGCCGGCTCGAACCCGACGAGGCACGCGTGATCGTGGCGCGGGCGATCCTGGGCGAATGGCTCGGCGGTTCGGGAGGAGGTTGGCAGGATTCGGGGGGCGTCTTCCCGGGCGTGAAGATCATCCACGGCGTCCCCGCCGGTGAAACCGACCCCGAACACGGCGTGAGCCTGGGCAGACTCCTGCCCGCGCACAAACTCATTGATTCTCACGCGAGCGGCCTCGACGAGTCGCTGGCGAATAGCCTCGTGTTGATCCACGGCGGGATGGCGCAGAACGTCGGGCCGATCCTCAACATGGTCACGGGAAAATATCTCCTGCGTGGCAAGGAGGAATGGGAGGCCAGGAAGAAGGCGCTCGCCATTTTTGAGGGGATCGTCAAGGCGGTCGAGGCCTCTGACGTGAGGGCGATCGGCGCGTTGACCACCCAGAACTGGGAAGGCCCGCTGAAGGGGATCATCCCCTGGGTGAGCAACGCCTTCACCGAGGCGATCATCGTTGATGCCAAGGCTTCGCTTGGCGAGGACTTCTGGGGCTTCCTGATGCTCGGCGGGATGTCGGGCGGGGGGATGGCGTTTTTCGTCGCACCTCACCGCCGAGACGAGTTCCGCAAGACGATCGCCGCGATCATGAGTCGGGTGAAAGGCTCGCTCGACGACGCCCTGCCCTTCGCGATGGAGCCGGTCGTCTACGACTTCGCGATCAACCCCAACGGCTCTTGCGCCGAGATTCAAACTGGCGACACGGCGATGATGCCGCCTCGCTATTACACGTTGCAGGTCCCCCGGATGATCGCCGAAGGGACGGCGAACCTGAACTCGTCGCGGAAGAGCGACGTCGACCACTTCGCCAACAACTGTGCCGAGACGGGCGAACTGCTCCGGGTCTTCCGGACGATGATCAACAACCTCTTCCCCGTTACACGCTCGGCGTCGGACAAAGCCGCGTCGGGATGGGACGCGTCCGTCGAAACGATCCGCCGCCAGAATGGGTTTGACCCCGTCCAGCACGCCCAGCTTCGTGAAGACCTTCAGCGCGGGCGGATCGGCCTTGCTCGAAACCGGTTGCCGGTCGATACCGACATTCGCGACGTGGATGACTCCGACCTGATCCGCGCCACCCATCCGTTTTCGATGAAGAACCTGGGGGCAGGGTACGACGCCGTGCGTCGTGGAGAGGTCGCCGTGGTCTCGCTCGCGGCGGGGGTCGGCAGTCGCTGGACCACGGGCGCGGGGGTGGTCAAAGCGGTCAACCCCTTCGTGAATCTGGCGGGAAGGCACCGCAGTTTTCTCGAGATTCACCTGGCAAAGACGCGGCGGACGCAGGATCTATTCAAGGCGATCGTGCCGCACGTCGTGACCACGAGTTACCTCACCCACTCCGCAATCGAACGACACCTTGCACGGACGAAGAACTACGGCCACAACGGACCCGTCTACCTTTCGCGAGGGCAGTCGATCGGACAGAGATTGGTTCCGATGGCGCGCGACCTGACGTTTCTTTGGGAAGAAGGCGCTCACGAGCTCCTCGACGACAACAAGCAGAAGGTCCGCGAAGCGGGCCGGCGCGCGATCCTCGACTGGGCACGCACCGCGGGTGAGGGTTCTGACTATACCGACAACCTCCCCGAACAGCGGTTTAACCCGCCCGGGCACTTTTACGAAGTCCCCAACTTGCTCCGCAATGGCGTGTTGGCGCAGATGCTCGACGCCCATCCGAACCTTCGCTGGCTGATGGTTCATAACATCGACACCCTGGGCGCTGACCTCAATCCGGGCGTCTTCGGACTGGCAATTCACTCCGGGTTGACGCTCAGTTTCGAGGTCATCGCGCGACGGATCGAAGACCGCGGCGGCGGGCTCGCAAGAGTTGGCGGTCGTCCCCGTTTGCTCGAAGGTTTGGCGTCGCCGCGCGAAGACACTGAGTTCAAGTTGCGATATTACAACACGTTGACGACCTGGGTGAACATCGACGGCCTGCTCGATGCGTTTCGACTGACGCGGCGGGACCTGAACGGCGATCCAGCGATTGTCGCCGCGGCGGTGCGATCGATGGCCGCGCGGGTTCCGACTTACGTGACCATCAAGGACGTCAAACGCCGCTGGGGGCACGGGCAAGAGGACGTTTTACCGGTTGCCCAGTTCGAGAAGCTCTGGGGCGATTTGACCTCGCTCGCCGACCTCAAGAGCGCGTTCATCGTGGTCGACCGCACGAGAGGACAGCAGCTCAAGGACGCCGCTCAGCTTGACGGCTGGGCGAACGACGGCTGCCGCGATCTTGTCCTATCCTTGTGTCAGTT
>JAYUFP010000785.1:0-3683 GCA_043738665.1 Isosphaeraceae bacterium | reverse complement strand
TCGCCAAGGACGGGACCGTCACGCTCCTGACCAAGGAGATGACCTATCCCAACGGCATCGCGTTCTCTCCCGATGAGAAGATCCTCTACGTCGCCAATTCCGACCCTGACAAGGCGATCTGGATGGCGTTCCCTGTGAAGGACGACGGCACACTCGGCAAGGGCCGCGTCTTTTTCGACTCCACCCCGTGGGCGAAGGCCGGCAGGAAAGGGCTTCCGGACGGCATGAAAGTCGACCGCGCCGGCAACCTGTTCGCGACCGGGCCGGGAGGCGTCGTCGTTTTCGACCCCGACGGCACCCACCTGGGGACCTTCAACACCGGAGAAGCCACGGCCAATTGCGGCTGGGGAGAAGACGGGTCCACCCTCTTCATCACCGCCGACATGTACATCGGCCGGGTCAAGCTTACGACGAAGGGGTTGAAGGATTGAGGGTACGGGTAAGGATGGAGAATGATGGAAGACGGATTATGGTACTCGACCTCCTGAATTCGCCATGTGCATCCGGAATCCGTCATTCATCATCCGCCATTTTTAATTCTTTACGACCTCCGTCGAAACGTGTTAGCCTCGGGATCACGTCACGTCCGCATGCGGAGCGCTCGCTCAGGGAACGAGCGCCGATTGAACAGTTCGCGTCAAAGGAGTTTCTGCACCGATGCGCATCACCTCGCTCGCGGCATTCCTGATGCTCTCCACGGCCACGATCACCGCCACGGCCGAAGGTCTGGGAATCGGTGACCCCGCCCCCGCCCTCGGTGTCGGCAAATGGGTCAAAGGGGAACGGTTCGACAAACTCGAACCGGGACAAACCTACGTCGTCGAGTTCTGGGCCACCTGGTGCCCGCCTTGCCGGGATTCCATCCCCCACCTCACCGAGCTTCAAAAGAAATACAAGGACAAGGGCGTCAAGTTCATCGGCGTCAGCGTCTGGGAGCGCGACCCGAAGCTGGTCGAGCCGTTCGTCAAGGAAATGGGCGAGAAGATGGGCTACAGCGTCGCCGCGGACAGCATCCCGGATGGCGAAGACGGCAACTCAGGCAAGATGGCGAAAACCTGGATGACGGCCGCGGATCTGGACGGTATTCCTGCCGCGTTCGTCGTCAAGGATAAGAAAGTCATCTGGATCGGCCATCCGATGCAGATTGACGCGCCCCTCGGCCAGATCGTTGACGGCAAGTACGACGTGGACGCCGCCGCGAGCAAGTACCGCGAAGGCAAGGCCCTCGACCGCAAGATGGCTGCGATTGTCCCCAAGATCACACCGCTGCTCCAGCAGAAGAAGTTCAAGGACGCCGTGGCAATCATTGACGATGCGATCGCCAATGAGCCGAAGCTTGAAACGCGGCTATTCCAGCCCAAGTTTAACTTCCTCTCGCAGGCCGGAGACGAAGCCGCCGCGAACGCGTACGCGAGCCAGTACGTTGACAAGGCCACCGAGGATGACGCCCAGACGCTGAACGACATCGCCTGGAAAATCGTTGACCCAGACGCCCCCAAGAAGGACGAGAAGCCCGACCTCACGCTCGCGCTCAAGGCCGCGAGCAAGGCGAATTCCCTCCTCAAAGGCGAAGACGGCGCCGTTCTCGACACCCTCGCCGCGGTCTACTTCGCGAAGGGCGACCTCCAGAATGCCATCGACTCCCAGGACAAGGCCGTCAACCTGATGGCGGCCGGCACGACCATCGATAATGAGGTCAAGCTACGGCTCGACAAATATCGGAAGGCGCTGAAAGACAAGAAGTGATTCGACGTCGCGTCAATGGATCAACCGAGCGGGGGACGGAGCCAATCGAGCGCCGTCCCCCGCGATTCGTTCAGTCGCAACGCGGCGACCAAATCCCGATGCCGGCCCCCGGCCAGGCCGTCGGCGAGTATCGCCGAACCCTGTGCCGCGTGCTTGACCCGGGCGTTCGGCAGAGAGCGGAGAATTTTGATGCGTCCGAGCCGGCCGAGCGAGCCTTCGACCGTCTCCAAAATCTCGGCACGGTCGAGCCCCGCGCCCGAGAGGTACATCGTTTCAAAAGGAGTCACCGCCTTCAAGCCGGCGACATGCTTCACGAGCGACTCGCCGAACGCCTTCAGCCCCCCCTCGCCGAGGTCCGCAAGGCCACCGCGGAACAGGTCGCGCTTCGAGAGCGGTGAACGCTTGTAGGCGACTTCCCCATCCCAACCGCCGCTCGCCCGCAAGCCGATCGGCCCGCGAGTTCCCGCCGAGGCGTCAACGAATCGGCCTTCCGAAACGACCAACACCGCCGAGAAGGCCGAGCCGATCTCGACGACGGCGAACGTGGACATCCCGAACGAACCCGATTCTTCTCCGTCGAACCGAAGCGCCAGAGCCGCGACCGAGAGCTTGTCCGGTGTTCCCAGATCGATCGTGTTGAGCTTTCTGTGAGCCGGGACGGTCGGCAAGTGAATCAAACCGGGCAGGAACACGATCGGGAACCCACTGGCGAGCGCCGAACGAACCCATGATCGGAAACCGGCCACGCCTACCTCTTTGCCGCGGTCCTCGGACTTCACGAGCGCGAGCAACTCCAGTTCGGCAGGCCCGACGTCCTCCCCACGAACCAGGGGAAGGCCGTAGCCCGATGGCCCCGCGATCAGGTCAAGTGGTGCCCATCGCGAGAGGACCGCACAGAGGGCTTCCGGGTCGCTCCGAAGCTGGTCGGGAGTGAGCCGGCACTGGTCGGCGACCTCGCCGTCGACCAATAATAGGAGGTCGAGGCTGCTGGTGCCCGGGTCGGTCCCCACGACGCGAAGCAATGGGTTGCCTCAGGCGTTCAAGGAAGTGAGCGCACGGCCGATGGCGAGGACTTCCTCGGCGTCGAGGATCTTATCGTTGGTCTTGAAAAGATCCTGAATCGCCCGCTTATGAATCTTCATCTTGGTCCCGCCGACCCCGAACGCACCCCAGACGCGGAGGCCGTCGAGGACCGTCCCCTTATCGGTCGCCTTCACGCCTTCGATGCCGAACGGCGGCACGGCGTTCAAGTCGATGGCAACTTTCAGGCCCTTGAGTGCCGAGCGTCCCGAAGCGTGCAGAAGAGTGACCCCGGACGCGCCCGCGGAGATGACGACGGCGACGCCGTTTAGTCCCTTGGTCGTTTCCGCCGCATCCGAAGTCGAGAACGGGACGAACATCCCGCCTTGCGCCTCTTGTAAACTTCGGGCGAGGTCTTCCGCGCGTTCGAGGCTCCGCGACCCGACCGCGACGGTCGCGCCGAGTTTACTCAAGAGGCGGGCGACCCGCTGACCGACCGGGCCGGTCGCCGCGAGGACGGCCGTGTGAACCCCCTTGAGCTCGCCCCCCATGCCTTCGAGCGCGGCGAGCACCGCGGCCGCGGCGGTCGTGTTCGAGCCGTTGGCGTCGAACAGAACCGACACTCGGAACGTGTGGAAAAACGTCTTCTTCACGGCTGCGAGAACCGCCTCGCCCGCCGCGACGTCCGACCCGCCGATGAAGATCGCCGTGCGGTTCAGGTCGTCCACCCCTCGCGTGAAGAGGGCACCGTAGACGAGGTCGCGGACGTTCGCAATCGTCACGCCCGAGTGCCGGAGCAGAAAATCGACCCCGGAATCGACCGCCACCACGCCGTCAAAGACGCTGGGCTGCGGGTCGGTGTCGAGCTGGATCAGGATCGTGCGCTTGGTGGAGGACATGGGTTTCTAATGCGTCCG
>JAYUFP010000784.1:0-3683 GCA_043738665.1 Isosphaeraceae bacterium | reverse complement strand
CCGGATCATGCCGTGTTCGCCGTTTCCCGCGCGCGCGGAGCAAGAGGGATCGAAACCGGAAGCACCGACGGCTCGTCCCCGCCTCGGGGCCGATCCGTGCGCCAGGTTGAACATCTTAGCAAACCGGCGCGGTTGGGCGGGAGTCCCGGAGCGACCGGAAGACACTCATCGGCGAATGACGCCGATCGACCCCGATGAGGAGGCCCGCACACCCCGGTTCCGAACAGTCTCAGTGGATTCTTGGATCAGAGGCACGACCATGAAGGCCCTGCCGCCTTCCGGATCACCGTTAACGGATGCCGCCCCGGCGCATTCGATCGCGCAGGCTCGGTGGGCGGGCGATGCCTCCCGGAATGCCCGGGTTGCCTAATCCGCCGCCGTAGACTCGTTGCCGCAGCCGCGAGTTGTACATGCCCAGACTCTGAGGACCCATTGTAATGATCGTCGTCTGCGTCGGCGCATGATCGTCGAACGCCACCATCATCCCGGCGGGAAACTCCAGCTTGAGCGCGGTTGAGAGATCGGTGATCAGTCGCTTATGGGTCTGCTTCCACGGCCGGAGCTGGTTGTCATCGACGTTCTGGCTGGCGGAGTAAGCGCTGCGAATCCGCGTGAAGTTCTCAGTCATCTCGCCGACCTTGCTCTTGACCGACGGGGCGATCAAAGGGTCGTTCTTGATCCGCGGGGCCTGCACCGCCAGTGTGCGAAACACCTCTTTATCGAGCTCGGTGACGACTGGTTCGAGCTTGCCGAGCAGTTCTTTGACCGCGGCGCTGTTCGTCAGCTTGTCCGCGCGGCGGAGGTCGATAATCATGCACATCAAACCGCCGCCACCGCCGAGCCCTTTCACGGTGGTGTTGATCCGATGCCGTGAGCGATATCGGTCGGCGGCGGCGCTCGACTCCTTCGACAGCTTCGCCAAGGCCCCTTGGAGGTCTTCGATCGGGATGCTGAATCCCGTCGCCTCTTGTTTCGCCGCCTTGAGCGTGGCCACGCCGATGACTCGCCCCGACGAGTCGAACACGGGGCCGCCCGAGTTGCCGGGGTTGATCGCGATGCCAAGCTGGTAGAAGTTCCGGTTTTCGATCTGAGTCTTCGTGCTCATGACTCCCCGGCTGATGGCGTTCTCCAGCACCTGGCCGTCGCCGATGCCGGGGTTGCCGATCACCGTGACATCCTCCCCCTTGCGGAAGATGTAGGACTTGGCGACCCGCAACGGCTTCAAGTCGGTCTTGACGGCGAGGAACGCCAGGTCGCGCTCGGGGTCTTCATAGAGGAGTTCGGCTTTGAGCGCCGTTTTGTGACTCTCATCGGCGGAGACGAATCGGACCTCCAGGTCGGAGATAAACTCGTCATCGATGACGTGGGCGTTCGTGGCCAGCAATCCTGGCCCGACGAGAAACCCGGTGCCGCTGGAACCCTTCCCCTTGACCAAGGCGACCGACGGCTCACTCTCCGCGACGATCTCGGCGGTGGAGAGGGACTTTCCCGCGCCGTCGTCGCGAGTGGCAACGGCCGCGGCCCCGGCGCGGGCCTGTGCGGCGACGTCCGATTCCCCCACGGGTTCTGGGTCTGGGGCAATGTCGTCTGAAGTCTGCATGGCGTCGAACACCGAGACCGCGCCGGGGGCGGCCTTCGAAGCCGGGCCTGTTGGGTTCGCGGCGTTTGGCGCGGGGGCAGGCGCCGCGGCGACCGTGGGCGCGGGCATATCCGGAAGGGAGTCGGACCTGGGAGCCGGGTTGGAGACTGCGGTCACGGGGGGATTCGAGAGCGAATTGGACGCCACCGCCGACGGGTCCGCCGTGGCGGGACTACTACTACGGAACATGCTGACGGCTCCCCACGCCGCCAGGATCGAGAGCAGTGCCACGCCGAGCGCTCCACCTACCAATGCCGGCATCGGGAGGGTGAGCCCGCCCCGGTGGTCTTGGTCATCAGCGGCGACTCGAGCGGCGACGACCGAGGCGGACTTGACCGCCCGCTTCGGAGGCTCGACGGCCGCTTGGTCCAGGTCATAGATATCGTCGGCCGACCCGGCTTTGGGCGGGGTCTTCAGGTTCTGGGCCGATGCCGGCGCGGCTTCCGTCCGAAGTCGCTCGCGAGGTTCCACGGCCGGCTCGTTCTCACCCGCGGGCAGCACCATGTCGGCCGTCAGTCGGTGGCGATGGGAACACCCTGGGCACTGGACCGTACGCCCAACGGCATGGTCCGGAACTCGGCCGACACGACTGCAAGAAGGACAGATCACCCGGATCGGCACGGTGACCTCAAGGGGGGTTGGAGAGGTGGGGGAACGCTCCGGCCGAGTCTTGTCGCCCCGAGCGAGTTGAGTTCTTCAGTTCAATGAAAGATTATCGGGACGGATCCGCGCACGCAAGCCGATTCGTTGGCTCGCCCGACGACCGACGCTTGACGACAACGAACGCCGGACTCAGACACCGCGAAGACGACCCGAAATCTCAGCCCTCGAAGCCCTGCGAGGACTCCCGCTAGAGGCCCTGAAGCGACCGGCGGCCGGCTGTTCGCGTTCATTTCAGCGCGGTGAGGCCCAGGATGAAGATCTCGTCACGCGACCTCCCTTGCAGGCCGACGACGAGCCCTCCCTTGCTGTTAACCTCGCCGGGGCCGCCGCCCTTCTCGTCGCCGATCCAAGGTGAGTTATACGAGTCGTCGGGGTCGAGTCGGTCGCCATCGACCTTCATGAAGACGATGCGGAAGCCGTCGAGAGTCAGCCCGGCGTGGGTGACGAGGCCGCCGACGGCGTACCCTGGCTTGGCAACAACCGTCGTAACGGGACCGACGACCTCGCCATAGACCTGACCCTGGTAATGGGTTTTGCCCGAGCGGTAGATTGGCTGCGCGGAGCGCACCTTCGGTCCTCCGAAGCGCTCGATGTAGCTCACGCGCACGCCGACCAGAACCGACCCGGCCGGCCCGACATCGCGAAAACCTTCGCGTTCCTTCCCGAAATAGGAGCGCGACAGGTCCTCCAGGTCCTCGGCGGGATAGGACTTCGCGTTCCGTGGGATGCGGCTGATGGTGACCTTCGCCGCCGCGTTCGACTTCCGACCGGCTGTCTTCCCAGAGGACTTGGACGCGGACTTCGCCTTGTCCTCGCCGGTGTCAGCCTCCTTGACGTTGGCTTCGCTGTCCTCGGTTTCCGCGGCCTTGACGCGGGCGCGGGCACCGGCAGCCTCTTTCGCGGCGCCGATCTCGAGCGAGCCGAGAAATCGGTCGGCGTTGGCGGGGAGCTTGGCCCCTGGCTTGCCGGCGACCGACAGCATGAACAGCGAATTCCCCGCCGCGACCCAGCGCATCTTCGAGCGCTTTTGTCCCTCGTCCAGGCGCTCCGTCATCTCAAACTCGCGCCCCGGGCTCCCATCGACGGTAATCGTACTGACAGTCCCGAGCGCTCCCTGGATCGCCGCGGCGAAGCGCTGGATTCCCTCGTCCAGGGTTTTCGGATCGACCTTGCCGCTGTTCTCCGTGACTTGAACCGAATAGATTGCGCCCGAGGTCCTCAATTGCGCGGTCGTCAGCTGAGACCGCCCCGCGGCGTTGTTCACCGTGCGACTCGACGTGTGGTTCGGCTTACTCGGCAGCTCGACCCGGAAGCTTTTTCCCTCCGGCTCGAACGTGTACCAATCCTGCTGCACCATTCCGAAGGCAAGAACGAGGATGGT
>JAYUFP010000783.1:0-3686 GCA_043738665.1 Isosphaeraceae bacterium | reverse complement strand
CAGGGGGCTTTCCGCGCAGCGGTGTAGGCCCGTCCTTTAGGGCGGGTAACGCTTTTCGTTTAACCCGTAGCCGTAGGCGAGGCCAAGCGATCATCCGTTGGCAATTCGAAGAAAAACAAATATCTTAACCGCATTACAATTAGTTCGCTTACTCCGGGAGAGTTCCTTGAATACGACCGCATCGGGATTGAAGTACGAAGATAGTGTCGTCGGTACCGGGGTCGAGGCACTCGCTGGCAAGATGGTCGAAGTGCATTACACGGGCACTCTGGCCGACGGCTCGAAATTCGACAGCAGCCACGACCGCCGCAAGCCGTTCTCCTTCAAGCTCGGCGCGGGCCAAGTGATCAAAGGGTGGGACGAAGGCGTGGCCGGGATGAAGGTCGGCGGCAAGCGCAAGCTCGTCATCCCCCATCAACTCGGTTACGGCGATCGCGGCTCGCCGCCCGTCATCCCGGCCAAAGCGGAGCTGACGTTCGAAGTCGAATTGCTCAAAGTGGGTTGAACCCTTTCTCTTCTCGTACGCTTTATCGGGAGTCTATCGATGTCGAAACGTGGATATATCGCCTTGGTCGTCGCGGGCATTCTCATCATCCCCACGGCGACGGTGCTCATGGTCATGCAGGCCAACACCACCTCGGCCAAGGCGGATGACAAGAAAGAAGAGGACGTTACCGTTACGACCAAGTCGGGATTGAAGTACTACGACAGCAAAGTCGGCGACGGTGCCGAAGCCAAGGCCGGCGATACCGTCGTCGTTCACTACACCGGCACGCTGACCAACGGCAAGAAGTTCGACAGCAGCGTTGATCGCGGTAAGCCGTTCGATTTCCGGCTCGGAGCCAGGCAAGTCATCGCGGGCTGGGACGAAGGCGTTGCCGGCATGAAGGTCGGCGGCAAGCGCAAGCTGACGATCCCCTACCTCCTCGCGTACGGCGAAGAGGGCCGTCCCCCCACCATTCCGGCGAAAGCCGATCTGATTTTCGAAGTCGAATTGCTGAAAGTAAAATAAGGCCGAGCGCGGCTCGCGATCGATTATCCCCATCCCGCGAATCGGCAGCGACCTGCCTTCGCGGGATCGTTTTGTTTACCGCCTCGAGACGAATTATTTCTCGATCTTCTTGCGGAGGCGGGTCGTACTCGATGGCTGGCTCGATTTGGTATTTGAAGCTGTAGGGAAAATCTTTCCCCGTGAGTGTAATGGTTTGCCCCGGCCCGCGACTAACCAAGGCCACAGGGGTTTCTGCCAGGGTGTTTAGCGAGGAGCGCGATGGAGCTGACGGACCGATCCCGAACCGTACTGGTACTGGACCCCGCGAACTGGGTGGACGCTCACGGCGACTACATCTACCGGTTCGCGCTGGCCCGAGTGCGCGACCCGGTATCGGCCGAGGAACTGGTTCAACAAGCCTTCCTCGCGGCGCTGGCCGCGCGGCACACGTTTCGCGGAGGCTCGTCGGAGCGGACCTGGCTGACCGCCATCCTCAAGCGGAAGGTCGCGGACTGGCTCCGCGCCGCTGTCCGCCGGGCCGCCCGACAGGATCCCCCGTCGGACAAGCCGACGGACGCCCTATTCAGCCGCTCCGGGAAGTGGAAGAAGAAGCCGGACGAGTGGTCGGCCGACGATCCGGGACGAGAATTGACCCGGAGCGAGTTCTGGGAAACACTCACCGGCTGCCTGGACAAGCTCCCCGCTCGGCAGCGCCAGGCGTTCCTGCTCAAGCACGTGGACGAAGAGTCGGCGGAAGAGATCCGTATGGCCGTCGGAGTGTCGGCGACGAACCTGGCGGTAATGCTGCACCGCGCCCGGCTGCGGCTGTGGCGGTGCCTGAGTGTGAATTGGTTCGGGGAGGACGCGGCGCCTTTGGAGGGTCGGACGTGATTCCATGTCGTCGGGCGGCGGAACTCATTTCTGGGGAGCAGGACGCGGACCTCTTGCTTCTCCAGCGGGTCGGGCTGGGGTTACACACCCTCATATGCCGGAATTGTCGGCGGTACCGGACGCAACTCGGCGTCGTTGAGGCGGCAGCCACGGAGTTGTTCGCCGGGAGTCGAACGGGGCAAAGCGACGCGGCCCTTTCCCCGGAATCGAAGGAGCACCTGAAAGCGATGATCAACTTTCGACTGGACGAAGCGTCCTGATCCTCGGCACTCCCATCTCGACGAATCCAATATCGGCCCGACGGGAAAACCGAAGTTGAGCACTCGGGAGAAAAACTCGGTGTAATAAAGTCTGCCGGTGAGCGACTAAGTGAGACCGGCGGCGGTGTTCTCCCCGTCGGACGCGAATAATCTCATTTCAGGAGGTCGAGAGATCATGGGCATCGGACAACACTTACGTGGCTTTCGCCTAGGCGTCTTGGTCGTGGCACTCGCCGGGCTGGTCGTCGGGACCGGGACTGTCGGGGCCAACGACGAGCGCGACGAGCGGGGGGACTGGAGCGCGGTCTTCACCCTGACCAACGACCCGCACGGGAACGAGCTAGCCATGTTCCGGCTGGACAACAAGGGCCGGATGGGCAAGCCCGTGTTCGTCCCGACGGGCGGCGGTCTCGGCAACCAGGGGGCTCTGGCGCTTAGCGAGGAAAAGGATTTCCTCTACGCCGTCAACCCCGGGAGCGACACCATCAGCGTCTTCCGGCTGACCCGGAACGGGCCGCAAGTGCTGCAGACGATCGACTCCGGAGGGAAGCGGCCGATCAGCATCGCCCTCCGCGACGACCTGCTGTACGTTCTCAACGCTGGCGGGGCGGTGTCGGCGGACGACGAGGACAGCATTGCCGGCTTCGCCGTGCGACACGGCCTGCTCCGCCCGCTGGCCGGGTCGGTCAAGCCCCTCAGCGCGAGGACCACGGGGCCAGCCCAGATCGCGTTTTCGCCCTCGGGCGAAGCCCTCGTGGTGACCGAGAAAAACACGAACACGATCACCGCGTTCGCGCTTGATGAAGGGCTTCCAATCGACAGCGCGTTCGAGCCGTCCGTGGGCAAGACTCCGTTCGGCTTCGAATTCAGCCCGGACGGGTTCCTGATCGTGTCCGAGGCGGCCAGGGGTGCCGCCGGCGCCGGGACCGTTTCGTCCTACTCCTTCGACGACGAGGACGGCACCCTCGATGTCATTAGCGGGTCGGTCCCGTCGAAACAGTCGGCACCGTGCTGGATCGCGGTCACCGAGAACGGCGCCTATGCGTACACCACCAACACGGCGAGCAACTCGGTGACCGGGTACAAGATCGACCGGAAGGGCAAGTTGACCCGGCTCAACAACGACGGCGTCACGGCCAAGTCCGGCAACGCCCCGACTGATATGACATACATCGGTAACTCCGTCCTGTTTGTTATGAACCGGAACGATGGGAGCGTGGGCAGCTACGTGATCGGCCGGGGCGGCGACCTAAGCGCCATTGAAGTCGTCGGCGGTCTGAACGGGAAGCTCTTCCCGACCGGATTGGTCGTGCGGTAGGCGACAACCGCGGCCGGGCGGGCCAGACTCGGGGCCCGGCCGTCCCTCGACAAACGATTGGTATCCGGGGAGTTGGGCCCACCCATTTGCAGTAGGTGCAGATCCTTCCACCCGCCGATACAACGACATTACAGGCGCACTAGGCATCACGCTCCGCGAGATGCCTACGATGCCTTTTGTCGGCCAAGTCAATTTTCTGTTTTCCGAGAAGATTCTAGTACGCGCG
>JAYUFP010000782.1:0-11070 GCA_043738665.1 Isosphaeraceae bacterium | reverse complement strand
ATTTGGCTTTCCATCTCACATTCAGGAAGACTCGGAAGAACGGACTTCGAGATTTCTTACTTGGAATCGCCCAGATTGTCAACCATGCGTTACCGCTGGTTACCGCTCGGGTGCGCCAACGGATTCTGGTGGTCAGTTGCAAACAAAGGGGGACAGCAAACCAAGGGGGACATAGCGCATGATTGCCTTTTCCGAGGGGTCTTGGTAATTAATCCATGCCACGATCCGCACGGGCCTCTGTCAGGGGCCTTTGTTACCATGTGCTGAACCGAGGGAATCGTCGGGAAACGGTCTTCCACAAGCCCGAGGACTACGACGCCTTCGTCAAGGCGATGGCCGACGCGTGCGGCCGATTGCCGTTGGATGTCCTCGATTATTGCGTCATGCCCAATCATTTCCATCTGGTCATCCGTCCCTTGGGACAGGGCGACCTCGGGCGATGGGTGCAATGGCTCCTGACAGCGCACGCGCGGCGTTACCAACGTCATTACGGCACGACGGGTCACGTCCGGCAGGGCCGTTTCAAGGCGTTCCCGATCGAGGACGAAGATCACTTGCGGACCGTACTCCGCGACGTCGAACGCGACCCGTCGCGTGCCGAACTGGTGGAGCGGGCGGAGGGTTGGCAGTGGTCGAGCCTCGCCGCGTGGCGCGAAGTGACTCCGCCGTTGTGGCCGGGCGAGCCGCCCTTGCGTCCCGCCGACTGGTCGACCCGCGTCAACGAACCGCTTTCGGCCGGTGACCTCGACCGCTTGCGACACTCCGTGCGACGAGGCAAACCGTTCGAGACCGAGACCTGGACCCAGGTCATCGCCGAACGTCTAGGATTGGCCACATGCCTTCGGCCGCCAGGGCGACCGAAGAAAACGACCGGCTAAATGCGCGATGTCCCCCTTTGTTCTTCCTGTCCCCCTTTGTTCTTCCAGGGGTTTTGACAACGGAGTCTTGTTTGCATGATCGCAAGGGACTAAGGTCGTGGCTCGTGCGTTTCCCCTCCACGTGCGTTCTTGAGCGGCGACCCCGGGGAGTGAGAACTTCGGGCGCAGTCCGCGTCGGAGCAGTCATCATGGCCGAGCCTCTTGCCTCCTGTCCCCGTTGCGGAACACCCTTGGAACCCGGTCCCTCGGAGGCCGAACGTTTGAACTGTCCGCGGTGCATGGAGGCGGAAGCCGTCCCCACGAGTCGATCACGGTTTTGGAAGGTGTTCCTCGTCTCCGCCGGGCTCGCCATTACGGGAGTCGCGACGTTCCTGGTCGCGAACCTTACGGGCATCACCGCCAGGCTCATCGAGAAACCGGTGGCTGGCGTTCGCTTGCCGTTGCGGGAGGTCAAGAAGTCCGATGAGCCGGTCGCGCCCGAAGACCCCTCGGAACGTTGCGAGCTTCGCGTGTTTGCGAACGCGGGGGGCGTGCCGGTCGTCGGGCTGACGAGTCCGGGGAAGATGTCCGGAATTCGCTCGGGCGATTATGGCAATAAGGGTCGGCTCGCGCGCGAGCTCATCCGGCAATCGGTCCTCATGGCGCTGCGCGATAGGATGAACCTGACCGCGCGTGACGGCTCAATCGGCGACCCTATGCCTGCCGGAACCCCCGCCGAGGTCTTCGAGGTCGATACGCTATTCCCTTATACCAATAAGGGAACATTACTCCTCTGCCGGACCGATGGGAGCAAACGTGTTGCTCTTCTGGAGCGGATGCTCCGTAAAGAGAACGACCTCACCGACTACCTGAGCTTGACCGTGGAGGGAGAGGCGCTCGCGATGGCCGAGTTGCCGCAGGCCCTGGGCAAAGCCGGGATCAAGGCTGGACCCGCGCCAATAGCGGACGACGGCCGACTTGACGGTGGTATCGAAGCCAAGTTGCGGCGGATGGCGTTCCCGTCACAGTTCGCGGCGGTTCGCGAGACGCATGCGGCGATCCACAAAGGAGGCGCATCGCATGAACGACTGGGGGGCCTGGCCCGTGGATATGCCAACCTTGGAATCCTCACCGATTACCAGTGGGACGCTGCGAGCAAGGCATACCAGGCCCGCGCCCTGCTGTACGCTCAAAGGCTCGTGACCGCGAAGCCGAATTCGCCGCTGGGCCTGTGGCACCGCGCCTATGCCGAGACGCTCGTCGGGCTGCACGCGGCGGCCTTGAAGGACCTTCAGGAGGCGAAGCGCCTGGCCGACGCTTTGGCTGAGTCCGAGCGCCCCGCACCGCCGGGCTGGGTTGCGCTGATCGACGCTTCCTGCCGCTACAATGCCGATGCCCTCGCAGGGGCTCGCAAGGGGCCTGATGCGGAACTCGCCGCACTCTTGCACGTGCTCTGCATGGAGCTGCCGGGCCAGACGATCGTGGCGCTCCACTCCGCTCGCGCCGCGATTTCCGCCGACCCGCTCTGCTTTCGAGCGCACGACACGCTGTGCGAGGTCGCCGGGGTCTCGAACCTCCACGTTGCCACGCTGATCGCACCCAACGCCCTGACGAGCCTCGTCCCCCGCGAGATTGCCTCAATCCCCGGCGTGCCCGACGTTGCGGGCATGTCCGGCGACGAAATCGCTCTGACCCGTGCACTCGACGACGCCTCGGATCCGCTCCGCGATCCGACCGAGCCGTCCTGGGGAGCACTGGCGCGGATCGTCCGCGAGACCCGGTTCGCCTTCACCTGGCGACGGCTCCACTTCATGAGCCGTCTCTGGAACGTTCCGACCCGGGAGTACTGGAACGAGGTTCGCTCCCTGGTTCAGGGCCACCGATACTTTCCGTTCCTGGAAGCCATGGTCTACGAGCCGAACAACCTCCCGGATTTCCGGTCGTTCGCAGAGGGAATCGACAACTCCGACTTTGGAATGAACTCTCGTCACATGACCCGTATGTTTACATACGAGCTCGTGCCGAAGGCCGGGGATCCTCTCTTCAATCATTGCATTCTGATGGGCGACTGGGTCACACGAGACCTCGCCGCGCTCGTCAATGATAGCCGCAAAAAGAACTCTCCGAACGACACGCACTATCTCTTGACCGTCAGCCCGCGGAACCCGTTCGCCATGGGGCTCCTGGTCGAGGACGACTGGCAGAACGCCGAGGCTCACCTCGACGAATGGCGGAATGTCGCGGGCGGTCACCCAAGCTTCATCGGCTCACTGGCCAAGCAGTACGCCAAGCTCGGGCGGGCGGAGGATGCCCAGAAGGCCTTGAAGCAATACATCGCACTGTCGCCCGACCATTGGGCCTATGTGGCACTCGCCGATCAGCATAAGAAAACGGGTGACACGACTCGCTGGCTCGCGACGTTGAACGAGTTCCTCGTCCAGTCCGAAGACCGAGGACTCGACCACGCCAGGGTCCGGGTGGACATTGCCGAGGCGCTCATGAACCAGGGCCGGTTCGAAGAGGCTCGGCCTTACGCCGACGCCGCCGCAACAACCGGGGCCGCCTGGGCGATGGCGACCGCGCAGAAGTGCGCCGAGGGGCGGAAGGACTGGGATACCGCCGAGAAGTGGGTTCGCGCCAACGCCCTGCGCTACCCGAACATGTTCTTCGATTGGCTCAACTTCTGCCTCCGGACGGGACATGGCGACATCGATGCCGCGAGAGACTGGATGATCGAGTATTACGAATCCCAGGAGAACCAGACGGCCCCCGAGACCGTCCTGGCCCTCAGTGGTCTCTTCATTATGAAGGGAGAGCCGGAGAAACCACTGGACGCCCTCCAGAATCTCGGCGAAACACAGGGGAGCAACCTCAAGATCGACCAGGCGATCCTCGCGATGCTCGCATCGGCCGCATCAATGGCCGGCGACTGGAAACGGGTCGACTGGGCCGCCAAGAAGTTCGTCGAACGCTATGAAGCGTCCGAGCCCGCCCTCGCCGCGATCCTCTCAAAACTTCGAGAAGCCGTGGCCAAGGGCGGCCCCAACGGCCTCGACCTGAATGCGATCGATGCCCTTATCGCGAGTGCCTCCGTGCCGAACCAGTCGCGGATAGCCTACCTCACCGCCGGTTACCTCGCCGGAAGGAAGCGGAACATCGACGCACTCAATTACTGGCGGAAGGTCAAGCCCGAAGCGGAAATCTCCTCCTGGTGGCGGCTCGTGGCCGAATCCCGGCGGAGGCGAGTGTCCTCTTGAGCGGATGACGAACACCCGCTAGAGAAACGGGGACATCCCTCGATTCAGCTAGAGAAACGGGCTAGAGAAACGGGGACATCCCTAGATTCAATCGATGGTTAGGAGGTTTGGGTGATTTGGCTGTCCGGCCAGGGGGACATCCTTGTTGCTCGTCGCGCTCTAGAGGGTCAGGGGGTCAGACTTTGTGTGCGCCGTGAAAAGCCGGGGATCTTCAGCGGGTGCGAATCCCGCCTGGCAACTGGGTCGCTCCGGCCAGTCGCTATCGGAGCGGCGGTGGAGGTAACGAAGCCGTCGGAGCCTTCGAGACAAACGTACCGCGAGGCGGTGCGGCGAACCGGCAGGCCGTAACGCGAGTTAACGTCGAGCAGGCCTCGAAACGACCAATGTGGACGCCGACCCTGCACAAAGAAGGGACTTGAAACGGGGACGTCGCTCGATTCAGGGACGTGAAACAGGGACGATGGACGTGAAACGGGGACGTAGCTCGATTCGAAGTAAGTTTGACGCCAGAGCCTTCCTTTTCTCTGCATCACCCGCTTTTCAAAGGCCGAGCGCCGCGCCGTTCTCGATACTAGTTAAGTAAGGACCGCGCCCGATCAAAGGGGCTCAAACCGCGTCGATTCGTCATCCGTTGTCGTGAACCAAAAACGGCGCGACTCTTGGGACGTCGACCCCGCCACGCCGACTCCCCGGCCGAGATCCCCGAGGCCTGGGGGAAAGAACGACGGGGCTTTAGGGAAGCGCTCGGCGCACTTCCTGCCCGGGTCAAACCGTGAACCGCGCCTCGTTCCGGCTGTCGGATCCGCTCCGGTTCGGGTAGGATCGAATTCGGGTGATGAACCTTGCGGAGGATTGCCAGATGTCCACAGGCACACAAGCCAGGGCGGGCATTAATGATCTGCTCGCCGTCGAGGGAAAGGCGGAACTCATCGGCGGGAGGATCGTCGAACTCATGGGGACGGGGTATCGACCGAATCGCGTCGCCTTCAAGATCGCTCGCTTGCTCGACGACTGGGCGGAAGCGACGGGTCGAGGGGTCGCCTGCACGGACAACATCATCTTCGCCGTCCCCGAACTCCCCTCGGGTCGGGAATCGTTCAGCCCGGACGCCTCTTATTACGTCGGGCCGCTCCCGGAAAACGCGATGAAGCCGATCGCGGGTCCGCCGACGCTCGCCGTCGAGGTCCGCGGCGAAGGCGACTACGGACCCGCCGCGGAGCGGGCCATGGCGGAGAAACGAACCGACTATTTCGCCGCCGGCACCGCGGTCGTCTGGGACGTCGATCCTGTCGCCGAACTCATCCACGTCTACCGCGCGGATGCTCCGGACGCCTCGACAACCCGCGGTCGGGGTCAGGTCGCCGAGGCGGAACCGGCCGTCCCCGGCTGGCGTCCGCAGGTCGATGACCTCTTCCCGGCGTCCTGAGCGGCCGTCAACCGCGGTTCGCCACAGGTCATACTCGACTTAAGTGCCTGCGTCGTCCGCTACGAAGTGTTTGAATACGACTGGTGGGCGCGAAAAAACGAGTACGACTGGCGGACACCCTCGACTTTGTAATCCTCCTGCTTCCTTCCTCGGTTTCTTTGACGAATTCAAGTTCCAGACGATATATTACAGAGGTACAGGTCCCCATCCCGCCCTCATGGTTCCTGGCGTGGAGCTCGGCCCTCATGGCGCGTTCGCACTCCCCGCTTCTTCTGGCACTCACGCTGGTTACGGGGGCTTTGATCGGCGTCTTGCTCGATCGAGGCTCTCCTTACCTTTCCGCCCAAGCCCCGAGAACCGTCGCGACCGCCCCCGCCGCTTCGCCGAATCCCGTCGCCAGTTCACGAGGTGCCAGCGACGACGCCCTCTATGCCCAGCTCATCCAGCAATACGCCCAGTTTGAGCCGGTCAACCGCACTTTTTCGATGGTCGCGCGGGTCGTTTCTCCGGCCATCGTGCATATCGTCGCGCAGAAGACCGGCAAAATTGATGAGACCACCAAGGTCCGGCACTACGAGGAAACGGGCTCCGGCGTGATCGTTCGCGGTGACAAGGTCAAAGGTTTGTTCGTCCTCACGAACAATCATGTCGTCGAAAAGGCGAACCCGGCCAAAATTAGCATCTTTCTTCAGGACGGCCGGGCCATTCACCCCGATCAGGTCTATCTCGACGCCAAGGCGGACATCGCCGTCATGAGTCTGAATCGCGACGACCTTCCCGCCGCGCGGTTCGGCAATAGCGACGACCTCAACGTCGGCGACTGGGTTCTCGCCATGGGAAGCCCTTTCGGGCTGACGCATTCCGTGAGTCAGGGGATCATCAGCGCACGGGGCCGTCACATGGACGAACTCCAGGACGTCGAGAATCAAGACTTCCTTCAGACCGACGCCGCCATCAACCCCGGAAATTCGGGCGGTCCTCTTGTGAACATGAAAGGGGAGGTGATCGGGATCAACAACTCGATCGCTTCAAACGGCGGCGGGAATGAGGGGGTGGGATTCAGCATTCCGATCAATCTCGCGCGCTGGATCATGAACCAGCTCGTCGCCAAGGGACGGGTGAGCCGGGGTGCCTTGGGGATCGATCTTCAACCCGAATTCCGGATCGAAGACGCCCTTGCCCTCGGCCTCGACCGGCCCCGGGGGGCCTGGGTCAGCCTGGTCCACCCCGGCTCTCCCGCCAGCGTCGCGGGGATTCGTGAAGGGGACGTGATCGTGAAGTTCGCGGGGACAGAGGTCATGGACCTGAATCATCTGATCAACATGGTTTCCATGGCCCCGATCGGCGTTTCCGCCGACCTGGAAGTCTGGCGGGTCCGCCGGCGCCACGGCCTGAAAGTCACCGTCGGCGACCGCGAACGGGCGAGAACGGCCGAAGAAGCCAAGGCCCCGGAGCGAAATCCACGAGGGATGGAACTCGCGGCGGGAGCGGTCAGTTCGGTGATGGGCATCGACCTTCAGACACTCGACGCCCCGGCCGCCCGACAGATTGGTCTTCCGCTCAATTCCCGAGGAGCCGTGATCGTGAAGGTCGAGCCGCGAAGCCCTGTCGCCCAGGTTTTGCGGCCGTTTGACGTGATTTACGAAGTGAACGGCAAGGGGGTTTCAACCGCCGAGGACGTTGCCAAGGCCTTGAGCCGTCAGCGCGACACGGAGGGCCTGACCCTGAGTTACGACCGCGTCGTGAAAGGCGCGATCGAGCGCCGGACGGTCCAGGTTCCGTGAATTCCGCACTTAATGACGCGTTGAAATCGCTCGCAAGCGGACGGGGCCTCAGCGCAGAGGAAGCCCACGCCGCCGTGCTTGATTTACTCTCCGGAGAGGCGAGCGAGGCCGGGATCGCCGCGTTTCTCACGGCCCTCCGCGTCAAAGGTGAGACCGATGCCGAGCTTGCAGGCACCGTGACGGCTGTGCGTTCGAGGATGAACCTCGATGGCCTGGAGGTGCCTTCTACGGGCGTCCTCGACACATGCGGAACCGGCGGCGATGGCGCGAACACCGTGAATATCTCGTCGGCGACGGCCGTGGTCGTCGCCGCATGCGGGATTTCGGTGGCGAAGCACGGGAACCGCGCGGCTTCAGGGAACTCGGGAAGCTCCGAGGTCTTCGCCGAGTTGGGGATCGACGTGGAGGCGGCTCCTGAAGTGCTTTCTCGGTGTCTGGAGGAGGTCGGCATCACTTTTCTGTTCGCGCCGAGGTTTCATCCGGGGATGAGACACCTGGCCCCGGTCCGTCGGCAGTTGCCGTTCCGGACTTTGATGAACCTTGTCGGCCCCCTGGCCAACCCCGCCCGTCCCGATTTTCAGCTCGTGGGGGTCGCCGGAGAACGCGCCGCGGACCTCGTCGCGGGAGCAATGGCCAGGCTGAAGTGCCGGAGGGCGGCCGTGGTGACAGGTTGCGACGGGCTGGACGAGGTGACGCTGTCAGGACCGACGCGCGTCTTGCTAGTCGAGGGGGGGGAAGTTAAGCACCTCCACTGGACTCCCGCTGATTTCGGACTCGGGAGAATCCACGTGAACGACTTACGGGTCTCCGGCCCCTCCGATAGCGCGGCAAGGATCAGCCACGCGTTCGCCGGTGAGCCGGGGCCTGCTCGGGATATGATCCTGGCCAACAGCGCGGCGGCTTTGTGGGTCGCGGGCGAAGGGGAGTTGACCCGAGGGGTTGAGCGGGCTTCGCAGGCGATCGATAGCGGAGCCGCGAGCCGCGTTTTGGAGCGCTGGCGAGAGGTTAGCCACCAAAATTCGTAGAGTGGGCATGCCGACCGCATCAATCGATCTCACTCTTCACCGGACTGGGCACGCACCACCAGGTCGGCCCCCGGCGTATCACGGGTCGCCACCACCTTGTGCCAGGATCGCCAGGCGCGGTCGAGTTCATGTGTGTCGGCGAGGCCGTAATGTTTCTTGGTCGCGGTGTCCCAGCCGACTTTGAGGCCGTCCCGGACAAACGCGAGGAACCTCGGGCGACCGTGCATCCCATCCATTTCGACGAGGAACCGGCTGATCGAGTAGCCTTGTCCGTAAAAACCCATCAAATCCCGGGGATAATCCTCGACCCGGAAGAGCTTTCCCAGCGGCATGTCCCCGCGACGCGTGAGCAAATCCACGGTGATCTGATCGTGGCGCTTCCGTTCTCGAAGATCCTCGCTCAAGAGCGAGGCGCCTTCGTCGGCCCATCGCGGCATGGGGCCGCCGAAATAGGCCGCGAACACCGTGTGCGTGACCTCGTGAGGAATCGCCGACGCGAGAATTCGGTCGAGGCGACCCTCGACGCTCATCGTCTGGTCGGACACTTTGCCGCGGGCAAATCCGAACGACGTCACGCCGCCGGCTTCCCCGTTGGTGAGCTTCACCTTCACCGGGCAGGGGGTCGACCAGTTCGGGAGTTCCTTCCCCAACCACTGGCGGGCGATGGTCTTCCTGCAGACCTCGGCGTGTTCCGCCACGGATTTGGCGATCTCGGCGGAGGGGGCTTCGACCCGGAAGTTCGGCGTTGCATGCGAGGCGCCGGTGAGGAGTGCGATCAGCCCGAAGACGAGAATTGCGAGTGTCTTACGAAGAACAAACGTGTCGGCGTGGTGTCGAGCCGTCATGACTCATGCTCCTCCGTGAGCGCGGTCGAGAACCTCTCGTCGGGCCGGTTCCTTCGGCCCGATCATCCGCGGACTTTAGCAAAAGTCTAGGGGCGTGTCGCCCCCGATATTTTCAGGCGAGCATCGTCGCATCGCCGGGTCCGCAATCGCAGCGCCCGACGAGCGATGAGCGGATTAAACCGCGGCAACACGCTCGGCTTCAGGGAGCACGCCCACTTCTTCGATCACGGCGTTGATCCGGCGGGCCGTTTCGCGGTCGACCGGCTGGAGCGGGGGAGGAAGCATTCGGGTGAGTAGTCCCCGGTACTGGAAAATCACTTCGAGGCAAGCATGGAACGGACCGTAGGTTGTCGTCCTGCCGATGTTCAAAAACCGCGATTGGAGCCGGAAGGCGCGGTGAAGTTCGTCGTTTCGGGTTGCGCCCCAGATCGCGACGGCGAGTTCCGGGAGCGGGTTCGTCAGGCTCGAAACGAAGCCGTCGGCCCCCAGTTCCGTCGATGTGGCGAGCATGTCGGTGCCGTGAAGATAACTGAAGTTCATCTCCCTGCGCTCCTCCCAGGACCAGTCCAGGGTCCTCGAAAGCAGCGGAGTCACGTCCTTGCAGCCGACGATCCGAGGGTGCGACGCGAGCTTGTGGAGGTGGGCAAAGGTGAGCTGGTTGCAGATCCATGGGGCGTTGTAGATCACGACCGGTTTGGTCAGAGTGTCGGCCAGGCTCGTGAAATAGTCGGTCAACTCGGCCGACGTCATCACCTGATACCAAGGCGGGAGCGCCGCGTAGTAGTCGTAGGGAAGGTCGTCGAACAGCCTCGCGTGCGCCTGGGTCCGCCGCGTCCCCTGATCGCTGACATTCACGACGAGCGGAACTCGACCCTTGGCACTCTCGGCGGCGACCTCGGCCGATTGGCGCTGGATCGCGTCTGTCAGAAGGTCGAACCGCGCGGTCGTGCCGAGAACCCAGAGCCCGTGAACGCCGGCTTTGATCTGGAAGTCGATCAAGCTACGAAACGAAGCCATGTCGAGCGAGTCATCCGCGAGGAGCGGGGTGGGCAGGGGGGGGACGATACCGTGGAGATGAGGAAGCGCCGAGGGCATGGAAGTCGCACTCCGGGAAAACGTCGGCGAAGGCAAGGAGAGATTCAAGAAATCTCAGTATGACGGATGAAACCCGTGGGTTCCAACTCGGGTGTTTCTAAATCTTTGTGTGAAAGGGGGAAAACTGGAGGGAATTTCCAGCTTATTCGTCCTGGAAGGGGGTTCCGGCGAACTCCAGCAAAAAAAGACCCGAATGAACTGATGTCGGCGACGGCGACGGACCGATCAATATCCTTGTCCAAGACCCGGCGGACGGGAAGCTCCTCGAACACCTTCTATGTCCTTTCCTGTTTGCCCCGCGGACCATATCCTGAATTCGCGGCAACCGGCCCGGAACTGATTACGATCCCCGATCGAGATCGCCGGCGCAGGAACGAACGGAGAAGGAAATCCGATGGCCACAGCTCAACTCCGAGTGTTCCCCCGCCCCGAGGACGAGCCCCAGGTCGAGGCCCACGCCCCCGTAGTTCCCGTGCGGCTGGTGGACCTGTACCCCTTGCTGGCGCAGGCCTTCCGCGATAACTACGTGTGGCTGCGAGATTTCGAGGACGAACAGTTGCTCGTCAGCGATGACCTCTTTGAAGTCGTTCGCGCCTTCTCAAACTGCCGCCCGTCCGCCTGAACATGTGGGTTCGCGATCGCCTGCTCGCGCGGATCGTTCTGATCTCAATCCGGGAGTCCGGCATTCTTGTTCTCCCGACTCGTCCCGTCGATGCCGACATGGGCCGAGTTGAGGATTGACCTTGTCCTTCGGGGTAACGGGTTCTATCTTAAGGACAGC
>JAYUFP010000781.1:0-3688 GCA_043738665.1 Isosphaeraceae bacterium | reverse complement strand
TTCAGCTTCATCCCGTGGGTCAGGTGGCCGCCTTGGGCCAGGTCCATCGCCAGCACCTTGTCGCCGACCTCCAGGCACGAATAATAGACCGCCTGATTCGCCGAGGCGCCGGAGTGTGGCTGAACGTTGACGTGGTCGGCCCCAAAGAGCTGCTTGGCGCGGTCGATGGCGAGTTGTTCGACCTTGTCGACGTGTTCGCAGCCGCCGTAATACCGCTTGCCGGGAAGGCCTTCGGCGTATTTGTTCGTGAGCACGGAGCCGACGGCCTCCATCACCGCGGCGCTCGTGTAATTCTCCGAGGCGATCAGTTCAAGGTCGTCTCGCTGACGCTCCTCTTCTGAGCGGATCGCCTCGAAAACCTGCGGGTCGCTGTCTTTCAGGATGCTCATCGGGTCTCCCGCACCGCGTTCGAAAGGGTTTCGGCAACCGGCCATTGCCAATGATAGAAGAGCCGCTGTGTTGAGGGGCCAAGAACGAGTCGCGAACTCGCCTGCACGGTCGTCGCCTGCCGACCCGCCTCGGCCAGGCCCACGAGCCCCGGCGGGTCCACACCGAAGCGGAGTCGTGTTCTTTCCGGGGAATCCAGGCCCCAGACCACGCCCGACGTATCGGCGTCGATCAGGTCACTCGACGTTCGAAAAACCACGTAAGTCGCCGCCAGGCCGTTGAGTTCAGCGCGGGTTCGCACGGCGACGTCGACCTTGATCGAAAACTCGGACTCGACTTCTTCCACCGTGAAAACGCCCGAGCAATGGTGGTGGCCCCACTGACCGACGAGCAACGCCTGAACGCCGTCGTTGGACCGTTGGTGGCTCAATTGTTGATAAGGCGGGCTGACGACCCTTGTCGGGTCGTCACGCTCCGGGTTCATCTCCAGCGATTCCGCGAGTAGGACTTCGGAAATCAGCACGCGGTGCGACCATCGGTCGCGGTCCCATTCGAAGACGAGCCGCAACGGCCCCGCGACGATCGCACACTGTCCTTCGGACTCGACGACCTGAATCATCGACGACGACGCCCCGAGCGGTTCAAGCGACGTCATGTCTTGAGCGCCTGTCCTTCGCCGCGAGAGAGCCTCCAGCGAAGATAAGCATCGATGAACCCGTTGAGCCCGCCGTCAAGCACGGCTCGGGGGTTCCCGACCTCATGGCTGGTCCGCATGTCCTTTACGAGCTGATAAGGCTGAAGCACGTACGAGCGGATCTGGTTGCCGAAGCTGATTTCGCCTTTCTCATCGTACTTCTTGGCGTAGTCGGCCTCGCGTTTCTCCTCTTCGAGACGGATCAGCTTGGCCTTGAGGAGTGCCAGAGCGTAGGCACTGTTCTTGTGTTGCGAGCGTTCGCTCCGAGATTCGGCCGCGATGCCGGTCGGGATGTGGGTGAACCGCACGCCCGACTCGGTCTTGTTCTGGTGCTGGCCGCCGGGACCGCCGCAGCGGAAGACGTCGCGCTTCAGTTCGTCGTCCTTGAGGACGATGTCGATCGTGTCGTCGACCTCGGGAAGAACGTCGACCGACGCGAAAGACGTTTGCCGACGCCCCGCCGAGTCATACGGGCTGATCCGGACGAGACGATGCACCCCGGCTTCGCCCTTCATGTAGCCGTAAACGTAGTCGCCCTTGATGTGGAGCGTCGCGGTTTGAATGCCGGCGGCTCCGCCGTCTTCACGGTCGGTGATCTGGAGCGAGTACCCTTGAGACTCGGCCCACATGGAGTACATTCGCAGAAGCATCTCGGCCCAGTCGCAAGCCTCAGTCCCGCCCGCACCGGCGTGGATTGTCAAGTACGCGCTACAATGATCGTTGGGACCGCCGAGCATCGAGCGGAGTTCAAACGCCTCAAAGTCCGCCAGCGCCTTGACTGAGGCCGTGCGGATTTCGTCGTCGAACGAGTCGTCGCCCAGTTCGTCGGCCATCTCCATCGACGCCTGGAGGTCGTCGGCCTGTCTGACGAGGTCCTCGAAGGGTTTCAGGACGGAGTTCAGCGTTTTCATCTCCTGGATCACGCCCTTGGCTTTCTCGGCGTCGTTCCAGAAGCTCGCGCTATTCTGCTCGGATTCGAGCGCTGCGCGGCGCTCCAGCTTGTCGCCTAAGTCAAAGAGAGTCTCGTAAATGGAAGATCTTCTCGGTCACGCTCTTGGCGATGCGCTTCAACTCCATATCCACGGCCCGAATCCCCCGTAAAGAGACTTGTGTTATCATCCCAAGAGGCGACCACTCGGGTTGCACACCTCGGGAACGACACTCTACACCGTTTCAACGCACGGCGACCAGACGAACCTTGAAACGCCGCTTCCACCCATGAGCCATCATCCTCTCCATCGCGGACGACTCGCCCCTTCTCCCACCGGCGGCCTTCACCTCGGACACGCCCGAACGTTTCTCGCCGCGTGGCTCTCGGCGCGGTCGAAAGGGGGACAGGTCGTCCTCCGGATCGAAGACCTCGATTCGACGCGGGTCCGCGACGGTGCCGCCCGGGGGATGATCGACGATCTCCAATGGCTCGGCCTGAACTGGGACGAAGGCACCGATCTCGGTGGGCCTTCAGCCCCTTATCTACAGTCGGAGCGAACGCGATTCCACGAGGACGCCTCGCGACATTTGATCGCTCAAGAACGGATCTACCCCTGCACCTGCACCCGTGCCGAGATCGCCCGCGCGGGTTCCGCTCCGCATGCGGAAGACGAAGGGCCGACGTATCCCGGAACCTGCTCGGGCCGTTCGGCTTCCGAAGCGAAGTCGCTTAAAGACCGGCCTTTCGCCTGGCGCTTTCGAACCCCATCGGCACCGATCTCATGGGACGATGTCTTTCTCGGACGCGTTGAACTGAACCCCGCGCAGGTTGGTGGAGATTTCCTCGTCGGTCGAAACCACCGGGCCCCGGCCTACCAATTAGCCGTCGTGGTCGACGACGCCGGGATGGGCGTCACGGAAGTGATCCGAGGAGAGGATCTCGTCCCGAGCACTCCTCGGCAGATTCTGCTTTATCACGCGTTAGGAAAAGCGATCCCGACTTTCGGACACATCCCGCTCGTCATCGACACTGACGGAACAAGACTCGCAAAGCGAAATCAGGCAATCAAGCTGTCGACCTTGCGGCAAAACGGGTTGGACCCGCGTCGGCTCGTGGGCCTCCTGGCGGTTTCACTCGGGATGGCTGAAGAGATCGAGCCGAGCGAGCCAGGTCGTTGGGTTGATCGCTTCGATCCGGCGAGAGTTCCATCGACTCCGTTCCGCGTCGGGTCCGAGATCCCCGAACAGATCCCGACACGCCGGCTTTTGTTTCCTCGTTGAGACGCCATGACTCTTGCTGACCCGGTTTGAGGTCTACAGATCCGGAGAATCAGGATAACTCCGCGACCCGTTCTTTGCCGAGCTTCGAGTGATAACGTCCGTATCCGAGGTAAATCAGCAGACCGAGGAAAAGCCAGACGAACAGACGGATCCAGGTGTCCTTACCCAGTGAGAGCATGAGCCCGCCGTTTAAGAGAATCCCCAGGGCCGCGACGAGGGGCAACGCCGGAGTCCTGAAGGGCCGTTTCAGGTCGGGACTCGTGTATCGCAAGATCCAGACCGCGGCGCACACGATCAGGAAGGCGAAGAGCGTCCCGATGCTCACGAGTTCGGCGAGAAAGCCGAGCGGAGCGACCGACGCCGCCGCGGCGACCACGAAACCGACGAGAATCGTCG
>JAYUFP010000780.1:0-3696 GCA_043738665.1 Isosphaeraceae bacterium | reverse complement strand
TCGTCGCGCGTGTGACGGTGGACGTGACGGTCTGGCCGTCGCTGTCGTGGCAGGTGTTCGAGGTGTCGGTCACGATCTGGGTCGTCCTCACCGCGGCGAGGCCGATGCCGCTGTCGAGGCTGACGATGCCGCTACAGTCTCCCGAGAGGATGACGTTGACGCTGACCCCTTTGGCGCGGAGCTTGCTGATGACGGCCGAGAGTTCGATGCCGGGGTCGGAGGAGGCGTCGGTGGCCAGGAGGATCGTGCCGCCGGGGCCGATGTCGGCGGCGGCGACCTGCAAGGCCGTGGCGCTGGGCTCGGGGCAATCGCCGCCGCCGGAGGCGCCGAGTGTCCCGACGGCCGCGCGGACGGCGTTCAGGTCGTTGGACGTGATGACGACGGCCGGCGCGTCACGGAAGGTCACCAGTTCGATCGTCGGCGCCGGAGTGCCGGCGGGGACCGTCGCGGCCACCTGGTCGATGTAGCTCTGCAATGCGCTGCGAACTCCGGCGATCTCTTCCGACATGCTCCCCGTGATGTCGATGACGAAGGCGATACCCACCGGGGCGCCGATGGTACGGGCCGGGCTCCAGTAGTACCCCAGGGTGCCGCCCGGCGTCGCCGGTGCCGACTTGTTCTTGCCTTCGACCACCCAGTGCAGCCGAGGGCCCCCTGCCGTGATCGTCTTCCACTCGTCGGCGGTGGGCGTGAACGTGCTGGACGCGGCGGCGACGACGGACTCGCCGACGGGCGACTCGAACACCTTCTTCGAGTAGTCGTCGCTGAAGAAGAGAACCTTGAACTCATTGAGCGGGTTGGTCGCTCCGCCGCCGTTATTGTCCCATTTGAATGTGGGGATCGGGTCGGCGGGCTTCACCTCGACGTTGTCAGCGGGGCCGGTGGGGGTCGGGGCGATCTTCATGTCGCTGAAGATCTTGCCGAGCTGCGTCTTCCCCTTGTCGCCGAGCTTGGCGGCGGCGGCCTCCCAGACGGCGCCGATGGTCGTGGTCTTGGCGGCGCTGAGGATATCGAAAATCGACTTGTCGGTGTACTGAAGGGAGCTCGTCGCATCCTTACTGGTCAGGTACATGTTCCAGAGCACGCCGCTGACCGACCCTTCGTCGTCTTCGCCGACGGCGTTGCCGTTGGCCACGAGGGTGTCGAGGCTGTAATTGGCGAGCCCGTCATAGCTGTGGTCGCCGTAAGTGGGCACTCCCGCCGCCGAAGCGTTGTGGGCGTCCTGGCCGGCGATCGAGAAGTACGTCGCCCAACCCTCGCTGAAGGCCAGACCCAGGCCCCCCTTCTTGCCGCGGGGGGCCGCGGCGTTGTTGGAGCCGACCTGGTGAGAGCCGCCGGGGCTGTCGACGATCTTGTAGACGCTTCCCACGTAGTGCCCGTATTCGTGGTCGGTCACGTCGGGCTGGTTCCACGCCGTGTCCCGCACGTTCATCAGCATGTTGGTCGACGAGAAGAACGAGACCGGGTTCTTCCCCGGCGCCGGGACCTGCGGGAAAATCGTCTTCAGGCCGGGAAGCGCCTTGCCGGTCAGGGTCGCCGTGTAGGCGCCGACGTCGACCATCGCCCAGTCGACGGCGAAGGCCCGCTCGTTGGTCTTGGCCAGAGCGTTGCCCGCCGTCAGGTTGAGCGCGAGTGCCGCGCCCGCGACGGGTTTCGCCGCCGAGCTCATCGTGTAGGTCGTCGCGCCGGCGGTCTGAGCCTGCACGTTGTCATAAGGCGACTTGGCGTAGGCCTTGATGAAGAGGCTCGTGAGCGTCGCGTCGGGGGTGACGTCGACCGAGTAACGGCCGGAGCCGTCGCTGGTGGCGGGCGTGGCCGTGAGGAGCTTGTTGGTCGTGCCGTCGGTGGCGTAAACCTCGACCGGCGCGAGTGGGACCGGGTGGGTTCCGCCGGCGCCGTCGGTCCAGAGGATCGTCCCCGAGACGGTGACCTTCGTCGGCGCCGCCAGCGCGTGAACGCTCGCCGCGAAGACCCCTCTGACGGAGACGGGGGCGGGGGAGGTGACCACGACCGGCGCAGGGCCGTTGACCAGCACGTCAAGCCCCGCCGCGTACCCGACCGTGTCGATCTTACCGGAAGCGAGCAAGTCCTGCAGCCGGTTGATCCTCGCGTCGAAGTCGCTCGAACCGCTGCCCCAGACCTGGCCGGTGTCGTACACCGCGTACACGTCGGCTTCGTCACTGCCGAGTGCCTGGCCGCCGCCGCCCAGCGCCTTGACCACGGCCGTGATCCTGCCGTCGCCCGTGCCCGCCGACGCCAGGGCCGTGAGGTCGAACTCGACCGACCCCGACTTGAACGGCGCGGCGACCGTCTTGACGCCGTGTACGCCCGCGAAGATCCCCTCACCGGTCACCGTGATCTGAAGCGAGGCGGCCGCCGCGGCCGGGTGCGCGACGACGGCCAGCGGAACGGCTTTGCCGTTCAGCGCGGCCTGGAGCCCGGCCGAGAGCGTCAGTCCGAATTGATCGCTCTCCTGCCCCCGTGCGATGAACGGGCTCGACGCACTCGGCAGACCCCCGGCGGAAACACTCAGCAAGACGCGCTCGTCCATCCGTTCGACGGCCGGCAAGATCCTCATCTTATTCGGCCGAGCACGGGTCGAGCCATATCGCGAAACAGACCGGTGCGATCGCGGAGAGAGCAACATCGCTGGATACCTCTAGGTCGGTAGGGGGGTCAAAACGTCGTTGTCGTACCCGATTCAATTTCACCGCTAAACCTCGGCCTTACCAAACTCAACGGTCCCGGGAACCCGGTCAAGGAAAAAAACGTTGCCCCCTATAGAAATTCCAAATTCTCTAAACTAACAAAAATATCGCCTTGAAATGCGTCGGATGCGTTCGGTGTTCGTTCTTCTTGGACCGGCACGCGAAAGATGGCCGTCGCAGGCATGGGAACAACGCCGAACTCGGATTCCCGGTATCCGATCCCTCCTTGAATCGATATCTCTCTTCAGGGGTCGTCTCCTTTCGTCCCGTCGCACGCTGGGAGAGCTCTTGGTTTGTTCCGAACGTCGGCAAAGAAGCCTCGACGGTAGAGGCGCCGGAATCACAGAACTGTTTCATTTTCGATGGACCGGGATGACCGATGATCGATGGCCGAAGGAAGAGCAAGGGATCTGGAGAAGATCGTGATCTCATTTCTTGGTCATCGGGCATCGGGCATGGGGCATTGGTCATCGGGCATGGGGCATCCCGAGAACTCCACGTCGAAAATGAAACCACCGTGGCACCGTGGTGCCGGGACGATTCCACTTGCCCGGTCGGAGCGAATTCGATAGGGTGGACAAAAGATCCGTAACTTCCTTCGAGAAGGTCAAGAATGAGCGACCATTCGAGCATCGAGTGGACCGACGCCACGCTCAACCCGGTTCGGGGCTGCGTGAAGATCAGCCCGGGTTGCGCTCATTGTTACGCCGAGACGTTCGCCGAACGATTTCGAGGGGTTCCCGGGCACCCTTACGAGCAAGGGTTTGACCTCCGCCTGGTCCCCGAGAAGCTCGCCGACCCGCTCCGCTGGCCGCGTCCGAAGATGATTTTCGTGAATTCGATGAGCGACCTGTTTCAAGAAGGCATTCACGACGACTACATCGCGGCGTTCGCCCGCGTGATGCGGCTTGCCCACTGGCACACCTATCAGGTTCTCACGAAGCGTTCCGAGCGGATCCGCGACCTCCTCAAAACGCGGCTCCGCGAC
>JAYUFP010000779.1:0-3700 GCA_043738665.1 Isosphaeraceae bacterium | reverse complement strand
TTGCGTCCGCCTTGAGGCGGGACATTGGCCACGGTCCCTTCGAGAAGCTTCAAGAGCGCTTGTTGGACCCCTTCGCCGGAGACGTCGCGGGTGATCGAGACGTTCTGAGACGTCTTGCCGATCTTGTCGATTTCGTCGATGTAAATGATTCCGCGCTCGGCCGTGGGGATATCAAAATCCGCCTCCCGGACCAACTTAAGGATCAGGTTTTCGACGTCTTCGCCGACGTATCCCGCCTCGGTCAGGGTGGTCGCGTCGCCGATCGCGAAAGGAACGTTCATCCGCTTGGCCAGAGTCTGCGCCAGAGCGGTCTTGCCGCAACCGGTCGGCCCGATGAGGAGGACGTTGCTCTTGGAGACGATGACGTCTTTCAGAGCGGGGTCTTCAAGCGGCTTGTGTTTCGCCAAGGCGAGCAAGCGTTTGTAATGGTTGACGACGGCAACGGCGAGAGTTCGCTTTACGCGATCTTGACCGATGATGTAGTCGTTCAAGTGATCGACGAGTTCGCGAGGGGTGGGGATCTCTTCGGGAAGCCCGGCCCTCGGTTCGTGACGTCGAAAGATCTCCTGACACGCCTTGACGCATTCCACGCAAATGTGTGCGTGCTGGAAGCGGTTGCCCCCTTGCACAAGTGCACTTCCCTCGACCATCGGACCCGCCTCGGCCGTGGGACGGCCGCAGAAGTCGCAGAAGGTCGGGGCAAGTCCTTTCGTGTCGATACCGTCAGTGCGTGAGGTCAACGCTCTCTCCTGCCGCTATAACGCCTAAATCAACGATGGAACGACCGCCGCCCACACACGAGTCGGTCCGTGAGAACACACACGCACAAGGCCGCCTCAGAACGAGGAAGTTGGACATCTCGTGCCTTAGCATAAGAAGGTCAACGCTTTGATACAATCGGAGTGCCCTGATCGGCCGGAGGATTGGGAAAGGAGACTTCCCGGACCGAACTGGATGACGGCGACCATCTGTGATCAATTCCGTTCCACACCAAAGTCTAAAACCCGAGTGCCTCGTCCGCTTCGGAATAACTGTTGCGTTTTGTCAACATCCTTGACCGATTGCAATTCCGTCAGATTGTCCAATCCCTGTCGCTCGTGGTACGTAAAGCCCATTCGGATCATTTACCATTCCCTCTCAGGCGTTAAAATCATTCAGGTTTGCGTCGTTCACACGCATCGGCCTATCGGTCGTCAACAAGAACAGGGGCGGCCACGGACGGACGCCCCCCTCCCTCCACGTTTTGCCCAATGGTTCCGAGCGCCCCGGCCTGCCTCTCCCTGTCGAGATCCCGCCAGACTCCATTGCGCCGGGCCCATCGCTCGATCTCGGCCGTCGATGTCGCGTCGTTCTCCGCCCGATCGCCGGGTGGACGTCGCAACAGAATTGTTTTGCCGCAAATTCGTTAATTCGCTTAGAAAGGCGTTGCTTTCCGTCTTCAAAGCTCCGATTAATACAGCTTCTCTTGTTTGCCTCACCGGCCTAACCAGACGAGTCGGAGCGGTCCGGTGCTTAACAGCGCTGATAGTATCCCGTTTTAGGCGATTTCTAGGGATGTTGAGGGTTCGCATGACGACGGAGTTGGCGAATCTCTCGGGCGGAACACATTGCGACGACGGCATCGTGCTTCCGGTGCTCCCGGACTATCAACTGCTCAACCGTCTTACTCCGGTCTCCGGTCGATCCGGGGCGATGATCGATGTCTGGAACGCGGAAGGCCCCGGTCGGGTTCCGATCCGACTCTGGGTGATCGATCCGGGTCGATCACCCGGCCTGATCCCGCTTGACGTCGAAGACGTTGCGCTCCATTCCCGTCACCCGAATCTTCTGACCGTGGTCGGCGTCTGGCGATTCTCGGAGACGTTCGTCATCGCGACGGAAAGGCCCGACGGAACGCTCTGGGACGCCTATCAGAAATCAAGGTCGGAAGGATTACCCGGACTTCGCCACGACGAGTTGATTGAGCAGCTTGCACAGGCCGCCCGCGGGCTCGATTTTCTCAACCACCGCTCACGCCATCCTCGGGCACAAACGCCTGTCGCCGGCAATCCGGCAGTCGCCGCGTCGCATGTCAGCGGAACGGACCGAGTGACCCCGTGGGCCATTTTCCTCGTCGGGGGCGGTGTCAAACTCGCGCCATTCGATTCAGGGTACTGGACGTCACTCGGCCGCGACTACCCGAGCGAGCGGCCCGGTGTGTCTCCGCCTCAGGTCGCGGTTTCAACTCCGCCGACAGCGGACTGGTTCAAAGCTCCCGAGGAACGATCGGGGCAGTCTTCGCGGCATTCCGGCCAGGTCGGACTGGCGCTCACGTATTGCCTGTTGCGGGGCGGATCACTGCCGGCATGGCGCCGTGAATCCGACCCAGATAAGGACGAGGCCAGGCCGACGGACCTGACGATGATCCCGTTTACAGAACGCCTTGCTGTCGCCCGTGCCCTTACTCAACGGCCCGAGTCGCGCTGGCCGTCGAACCACGCGTTCGTGGAGTCGTTGCGTCTGGACGCTCTCGCGGGCGATGTCCTCAGCGCCGCCCTGACCCGTCCAGACCTCTCAGGCGCTTCGGAGAGCGCCTCGCGTCGGTCGAAGATTTCACGATTACGGTCGGTGGCGGCGAGTCTGGTCGGCGCGGGTAAGTTAACGGGCCTGTTCGGATCGGGAGCGTCGCTCGAACGGTCGGAGGAGGGGAGCGACGATTCGACCTCGTCGGTCGTAAAATCAACGTCGCGAGGAGAGGGCCGGGTCGGCTCCCACCGCCATTCCGCTCGGACGACCGACACGCTGGGGCGTTGACGCTCAACGTCCGGTTTCGAAGGCGAAATACCGCGTGAAAGTCGGCACCGGCTCGGTCCGGGTGTGCATGACTCCGAGATAAAGATTCGGTCCCACCTGACGGATCTCGTCACGGTATCGCCGATAAACCAGGGACGTCCGCTGATAATCCAGGACCAGGGACGGACGGCCGTCGACCCAGCTCGTGCCGTAGTAGAGGTTTCCTCGAACCGCTTGAACGCCGAAGAAACGGTTCACCGCGGTCCGACCGTCGTCGCGAAACACTTTTCCCTGCCAGACGATCCGAGCACCCCGTGAAAGCGTCGGGGCGATCGGAGACCCGGGCGAGACGATGGGCACGCCCCGGACTCGACCTCTGGGCTGGATGCCTGGATTCGCCCCACGATAGAGGCGGTCGAGCTCTGAAGAGTCCATCCGGACGAGGGCATCGGCCGTGACACCGCCCGGCGCAGGGTTCGCGATCCCCGGCGGGTAGGCCGGTGGTGCGGCCGCGACAGCCACCCGGGCTTCGGCTGTTGCCGTCAGGTTCGAGGCGAGGCAAGCCCCTGCCAGAGTGAGCCAACCCGCTCGACCGCGTCGTCTCCCTTGCAACATCGGATGCCTCACTCCCGGTCTGGGGTCGAAACTGGCTCGGCGTGTTCCGCACCGGTGCCCTACCGCATCGCGCCTGTAATGAGATCGATCGGAACGCACCGCCGAGCGGTTGAGCGGCGTTGCGAAACGAACCCGGCCGCCGTGACGGTTTTTAGTCTCGTCGCGGTTCCGAGGCCGCGAAGGGGAAGGAAGCAAGGCTCCGGGCGGGACAATATGATTGAGGATCAAACGAACTCATGCTAGCGTCGTTTCCGACCGGGCCGATCGCCCGACCCGTGACAAGACACGAGCGCCGCGTCACGAACTTCACCCC
>JAYUFP010000778.1:0-3702 GCA_043738665.1 Isosphaeraceae bacterium | reverse complement strand
CCGACCTCAACGAGACCGATGAAGTGCAGGAAGGTCTGACCTATCTCTTTCAGCCGGAGCCCCGGACGGTGCCGGCCCGGGCCGAAGCCGAAGCCGCTTCGGCCGAAATCTCGGCGCTTGTCGTCGGGGACGACTTATATTCCGGGATTGCGTTCTCGCTGAACCGCGGGTCGGAGGGACTCAACTCCCTCTTGGACACTGAGTTGCCTCACGAACGATCGGCCGTGGTCCAGTTCGAGTCGCCCGGTTCCGGCTCGACGCTCAGCCAGGCCGTCAAGTTGACTCGAGAGGCGGTGTACGCCTGGGCCAACCTGCTCCACGCCCCCGCGGTGGTCACGATCAACCACTAGCCGGTGCGGCTGATAATCTTCGAAACAAAGCGACCCGGGCCGAATTCGGTCCGGGTCGTGTGCGTCTTAGAGGTGTTCACTCGACGGAAGAGGACGCCGGATCGAATTCGGCTTCGCCCTCGAATTCGTCTCCGACAACCTCTTTCCGATAACCCAGCGAAATCGCCACGTGCAGCACATCTCTGTGCGACGGGAACGATTTGCAGGTCTGGACTTTGAACCGTTGCATCGCGTTCATGAATTCGAGTTCATCGCCGGTGTATTGTTTCTCGAACGTGGTCGGGTCGATCCGCCTTCGACGTTCTTTCTTGGCACGTCTCTCAGCGGGAGCCTTGGTCATGTGCTCCGCGGGTTTCACGACCTCCGCGGGACGGTCGCGCCGCTCTTTCCCCTCGCGACGATCGTGAAAAAGGGCATTTTCAGGGAACACATGGGAATCGAAGGGTTTTTTTGAGGAGGTTTCTTCGTCCTCCGCAGGCGTCTCATCGAACATGGGCGAGGCTCTCAATCCCAGGAGGTCAAATCGCGACGAATGGACCGCGGCACCCGGACCACCTCGTGATCGCAATGGCAACGCTAGTCTCGGGATGAGTCATCCCGTTCCGCCCATCGGCGACACGCTTCACACGTCCCGTCGACCCCGTTCTGGCTCTCACTGTTGATAGAACAAACGCCTTAGCGTGTCAAAGAGGCTGTCGCTCCAGAACCACACGGGGGATCCGGCTTACCTGGTTTCTCCATTTTTTGGACCTGGGGCGGATGAAATGTCATAATGAAGGGAATTCACTCAAGACCGCGCCCCGGCATGGAAGGCGGCGCGGCCTCCGGCACGGACCCGCCCTGATCGTTTTGAACTAACCCACGGTCGAAAAGACTTCTCGGGCGGCCCCTAGGGCCGGTGCCGGCCCGGACCGAGGGATTGCGATCGCCGGATGGCTCACGTAAGGTCATCCGGAGTAAGAGTGAGTGCCCAAACCGATCCCCGTCCCGGTCACCGTCCTGCTGGAGAGATCGAAATGCTCCGAACCACGCGGCTGTGGAGAGGAATCGGCCCCTTGACACTCGGGGGCTTGATCCTCACCGGCGCGAATGCCGTCGGCGATGAAGCGTCGCCTCTGGCCCGCCAGTTGACCGACCTGGGCCGACAGGCCCTCACGCAGGGCCAGCCCAAACAGGCGCGAACCTTTTTCTTGAAGGCCCTGGAATTCGACCCCAACGACGCCGGCGCCAAGCTCGGGCTCAAGGATCGCGGCGTCATCCGCATCGCCCTCCAGGATCCGGCTCCCCCGGCGGCCGAAGTCCCTCCCACGCCTCCGGCACCGGAAGCACTGCCCACTCCTCCGGCGGCACCTTCGGCAAATCTCGAAGAGGCCAGCCGTCTCGAGAACGTCGCGCGGCAGCAGTTGATCGATGACGTTCGTCAGCGGCTTCAAGAGGCGCGGAATCTCGTCAACGCGGGTCAGCCCGAAACCGCGCTGAACGTCCTGCGGCTCGTTCAGAACGTCGTCCGCTCCGCCGAGGGGGCGGACGAGGCGACCAAGACGACGCTGGACCGGCAGATTCAGGCCCAGTACCTCTCGACCGTTCGCGCCGAGGAGCGGATCGTCGGCCAGCGTGCCGAGCGGCTGCGACTGGCCTCCAACGCCGACCAGCAGGCTCGTACTCTGGACACTCTGTTGCAGAACCAGGCGACTGCCGCGGCGATGATGACTCAGTTCGACAGCCTGATGGCGCAGGGGATTTATAACGTCCTCTACAACGGCGGGGCGGGCGACATCGCCGCCACCACAATCCCCTTCCTTGACGCCAATAACATCGCTCGCGAAATGCGGCCGCTCCTTCCCGACGATCCGACCGGATACGCCGGCATGTTCACCGCGAGAACGACCGGGTTCCTGGCACAGGAACTGGCGTTCGAGCAGCTCAAGGAGTACCGATTCATGCTGACGATGCAGGACGTCAGCCGGGCCAACGTGCCCTTCCCCGACAACAAGATCATCGAATATCCCGACGCCGAACGCTGGCGGGCACTCTCCGAGCGCCGGATCAAGCGCTATGGGAAAGCCGTCGACCTTCTCGACCGCGACCCCAAGACCAAGGGGATCATCGCCAAGCTCGACGAGCCGATCTCGATGTCGTTCGGCAATGAGACGCCGCTGGAAGACGTGCTGAAATACATCCGAAGCGCGACGCAAGGCCCCAATGACAGCGGGATCCCGATCTACGTCGACCCCATCGGCCTTCAAGAGGCCGAAAAGACGTTGACGTCGCCGATCACGCTCGACCTCGAAGGCGTGCCCTTGAAGACGACCCTTCGTCTCATGCTCAAGCAGCTCGGCCTGACCTACACGGTCAAGGACGGCCTGTTGACCATCACCTCCGAAGACTCACGAGACCAACCGACCGAAATCCGCGTTTACCCGGTTGCCGACCTCGCCATCATCCCGTTTTCCCTGATGGGTGGCGGTGGCGGTGGCATGGGCGGTGGTATGGGTGGCGGCGGCATGGGCGGCGGTGGCGGCATGGGCGGCGGTGGCGGCGGCATGGGTGGCGGCGGCGGCATGATGGGCGGCATGGGTGGCGGCGGCGGCATGATGTCGATGCCCGTGCAAGATCCTGCCGACGCTCCGGGCGGCTTCCTGGAAAAAAAAAGCAGCTAGACCGTCTTAACCAGGGCTCCCAGCCCTCCACGTCATCAACAAAGGCCCAGAACCCTTCGGCGACTTCGCCAAAGGGTTCTGGGTCTGACGTTTCGAAGAAGATGGGTCGCAACGACGACGTGCAGGTCAAGCCGGCCAAGCCCAAAGAAGATCTGATCCCGATCATCCCCGGGCCGAACGCGGGCAAGCTCGCCCAGCGCAAACCGACTGATCCCGAGCGCTTTTGGCTGGATTATTATAAGACTCACAAGCCCGAGCACTCGAAAAATCAGACGGTCTCCGAGTCTCTCCGCGAGAAAGTCACACTCCTGAACGTTAACAGGAAATTCGCGGACGTCCGCGGAACTCTTCTCGGCTTTCTGACTTACAACCTCAAAGACGCCGAGCCCTGGATGTACTCCGCCCTGGCCCTTTCGTACAAGATGACCGGCGCGACCGAGGATTACGTCAAGACCACGATCAACTACGCCGCCGACCTCGCTTTCAGAACCCGGAACCCCAACGACCTCGTCAGCGTCGCCGACCAGATGTTCCTGCTCGGTTACTACGACCGCGTCGGCAAATTGCTCGACCAGGCCGCGGAGCTTGTCCCCCATCGCGGCGAGCCCTTGCTCATGTCGATCAACCTCGCGCAAAAGACTAAAGACCCCAAGCGAATGGGAGACGCCATCACCGCCCTGCTCTCACTCGGC
>JAYUFP010000777.1:0-3704 GCA_043738665.1 Isosphaeraceae bacterium | reverse complement strand
AGAAGGCTGAGGAACTCGAACCCCTGGCGCGAAAGATCGAGTCGAGCGGGATTGCTTTCATGCCGGAGTTCGCCCGTCGGTTCTATCCGGCGACTCTTCGGCTCCGGGAACTGCTCGCAACCACCTTGGGGAAGCCCCGCTTGATCGTCGGCCACACCAGGCTCTTCGGGTTCGACCGCTACGGCTCACCCGGTCCCACGACCCAGATGACCCCGGCGCCGTTGATGGTTGACCCGGGAAGCTATCTCCTCGACTGGTGCGGGTTTCTCTTCCAGTCCGAGCCGGTCGCATTGCAGGGTTGCGAGGCGAGCATCCTCCCGGATGCGAACGGCAAGGAACCGTCCGCGGCGGCGGCCAGTCCGGACTTCGAAAGCTTTGTGGCGGAATACCCCGGCGGCGGCCGGGCGCACATCTCGTTCGGACGTTATCATCGCGATGCCTGGGGCGAGGCGACGAAGTTCCTACCCCCTCCAGGCTTCCAGGTTTATGCCGAGCGCGGGGCCGCCTGGCTCGAGCTTCCCGATCGGATTCAATGGTCGGACGCGGCGGGCACTCACGAGGAACGCTTGCCGCTCGAACCGACCGTCGGCGAGGTCTTGAACGACCAGTTTCACAGGCTCGTCCGCGGCGATCAGTCGCTCGCCCCCACGATCCGCGACGCCGTGGCGGTCGCCCGGCAGGTCGGCGAGATCGGACGGAGCCAACGTGAGGATCGCATCATCCGTCGACCCGTGTGAGTGCGGAGAGGAGAGCGGGTTGTCCAGGGCGGAGCCCTCAGAATTGCGTTCCCCGCGATGGCATGTGCCCGCCGTGTCGCTGGCTGCGGTGGTGGGGCTCTCGCTGATGGTTCAGTCCGCGCAATCGACCTCGGCGACCTACGACGAAGTCACCTATATCCGGACCGCGACGGACTGGTGGCGAACCGGGAGCCAGGACAAGATCACGCGGATGGGCTCTCCTCTGACCTTCTGGAAGCTCCAGCAGGCACCCGTGCTCTGGCTCCTGGATCGTTGCGGGAAAGGCACCTTGATCGACGACCCGATCCGTCGCCAGGCGGAGCTTTTGCCATGGCTTCGCCTGGGTGCGCTTTGGGTCTGGGTTGTCGCGCTGGGGCTCACCGCCGGGTGGAGTCGAATCAAGTACGGCCCTCGGGCGATGGCGTACTCGGCCTGGCTGTTCGTTTTGAGCCCGAATCTTCTGGCTCATGGCGCGATCATCACGATGGAATTGCCGATCGTCGCGGCCACGGTCGGGGTGTTTTTCCTCTTCGTGCGGTTTCTCGAAACCCGAGAAAAACCGGCGTTCTTCGCGTCGGCGACGGTCTGCGGGTTGGCGTTCTCCTGCAAGTTTAGCGCGATCCTTCTGCCACCCTTGCTGGCCCTGATCTGGTGGGTCGATCGCTCACGGTGGGGGCATGTGCGGCCGTTCCAGACGCTCTTGAGAGTCGTCGGGGGAATGGCGGTTTTCGTCGCCGTGATGCTCGCGGCCGATATCGTCGTGACCGGGGGAGCCACGCTTACCGTCGCCCAAAAACCGGGGTTCGCTCATCCGAGCATCGCCGGGCGGTTCGGGGGCTCTTCCGGCATGGGTGGACTTCTCACCTGGATAGCCGAAACTCCGATCCCGCAAGACTGGGTCGGCTTCGCCAATCAGGTCCGCCATCAGCGGTCGGGAGGCCCGAGCTACCTCCGCGGCGAACGGCGAATGTCGGGGTGGTGGTATTACTACTTCGTCGCACTCGCGGTCAAGGTGCCGCTTTCACTCGGCTTACTCGTCATCACGCGAGTCTGGCTGAGCCGACGGTATGGAAACCGTGAGCGCGACTGGATCTTCCCGCTGACGATCGCCGCTTTTTTATTAATCACGGCGGCCGGTTCTTCGCGGAACTATGGCGTCCGCTACTTGCTCCCGCTCAGCCCCCTGGCGATCGTCTGGGTTTCCGCTCTCGCGGAGCAGGGGCGGCGCTTTCGATTCATCGCCATTCTCGGGCTTCTCGGCCAGGCGATGGCGGTCGCTTCGGTGCATCCGCATGAATTGACGTACTTCAACGTCCTGACCGGCGGCAGGGCCGGGGGGCGTCGCGTCCTGGCCGATTCGAATCTCGACTGGGGGCAGGGCTTGATCGGGCTCGCGCGCCTTCAACTCCAGCGTCCCGAGTTGACCGATCTCACGCTTTATTATTTCGGCGATACCGACCCGGCGCACTACGGCGTGAGCGGCATTAGCTATACGATCGACGCCGGCAGCGTCCACCCGGGACTTCCTGAGTTGTTTGAAGCGAAAACCGAATACGCGGCGGTCTCGGCGTCGCTCCAGTGGGGGCCTTGGGGATCTCCCGGTTACTTCCGAAGGCTCGACGGCGTGCGGCCGGTGGCCTCGACAGCAGACACGACGATCGCGATCTACCGGTCTTCAGACATCCCTTTAAATTGATTCAATAAAGATCCTGGCCCCGCGAGAGTCTGTCTTCAAGGCCGTCGGCCGTCTCCGCGATACGCCTGACGAGCCCGGCGGCGTCGTAATGCGCCACGGCCTCGGCGGGGATGTTCTCGATGACGACGAAATACTCCTCGCCTCGCAGGACTTTGATCGCGAAGTGGCCTTCCACTGTCCTGGCGTTCAGTTTGAGCAAGATCCGAGTATCGCGGTCCTTGACCGGTCCGCAGACTGAGACCAGGGAGAGGATCGACCGGCCCTCCGGGTCGTTGCCGGCGTAGCCGAGATAGACGGCCTGCTGGCGGTCGAGATTGAGGGGAACCACCAGCCGCCACCCGTGTCCCGAAGGCCCGGCTTCGTATCCCGAGCGCTCGACGAGTTCTCGCATGAGGCGCGGGGTGTCGGGGTCGGTCGGGTCGGGGGCTTCGTAAGGCCCCAGCGCGTCGGCCCCCGCCTCGGCGTCGGGTCGCAACGAGCCGAGGGGGAGCCCGCACTCGGTGCAGAACCGGGTGGACGGATGGTTATTCGCGGTGCATCGTGCGCAAATGATCGCGGTCACTTCTCCTCAACCTTTAGGGAAGCGATCAGCTTGTCGAAATCGGGTTTGGCACTCGCGATGGTCTTTTCGGGGCCGACGAGTCGCAGAAAGTAGCCGGCGTCGTTGGTGATCACGATCGCGGCGACGAGCCGGTAGCCTTCCTTGTCGGGCTGCCGCGCCTGGCCGGGGAAAGCCGTCGGGTAGTAGTGACCGGCCATCTCGACGCGGGTGACGTCGGTGTTCTTGCCTTTGATCTTGGTGACTTCGGGCTTGGGCGGGTTGCCGTCCTTGTCCTTGAACGTCTTCTGCCAGCGGGAGACGTTCGCATCGACATTCCCCGCTCCGCCGGGGAACGCGAAGACGATCAGTTCGGCCGGGTCCTCGTCGCCTTTGACCGGTTCGACCTTGAGTTGCGCTTTACGCATCTGGGACGAAGGCTTACTCGATTTCCAGGTGCTCGGCGCTTCGAAGGTCACACCCCCGGCATCGACGGTCTGTGTCTTCGTGTCCTGAGCCTGGATCACCGCGGTCGAGACGAACACAAGGGCCACGGCCATCGAGCGGGCCATGAGCGGGGTGCGGTGCTTGGGCGCGGCGTGCATCGTTGAGATGTCTCCTTGAATGTGATGGGAATGATCGCGAGGCTTGCGGAACTCAGAGTCCGTCCGGAAAGGAATTGGCTAGGAAATGGCTGATGACGGATGGCTGATGACGGATCGGAAAGAGCGAA
>JAYUFP010000776.1:0-29478 GCA_043738665.1 Isosphaeraceae bacterium | reverse complement strand
TCTCTTCTCTGCGATCTCCGCGGTTAATCCGCTTTTTGACTTTGCAATCCTCCTGCCCCGACCGATGACGGGCTCGATACGGATCGTCTCCTGTGATAAAATCCAACATCAAGTCTCAAAGAGCCTTTCCGGTCTCGGGTTGAGTGTCGTTCCGTTTGGGAGCATAGGGCCATGACGATCCTCAGGGGTGGTGCGGTCCGACTCGCGGTCGCGGCGGCTCTGGCCGCAGTCACGCTCGGCCTGGGAAGTGTTCGGGCGCAGCGCCTCGCGGGCGCTCGTGACGACGGGAACGCCAATAACCCGCTCCGGCCTAACGTCGATCAAGGGCCGGTCGACCTCCCCCCTGTCCCTCCCAGGGGAGCTTGGGGCGAGGTCATCATGGCCAATTCCAGGTGGATGGTCGTCCAGAACCACCAGGGACAGCAATTCCCGATCGCCAACGACGCCGTCACTCAATTCTTGATTCGTTGGCCCAGTTCGCTCGATCAGCTCACCCCGGCGACCGTCGTCGAGGCGATCGGCCAGGACGTCGGCAACAACTCGATGCGTACCGACCACGTCGACGTCTTCGAAGGGGCCGACCGGGCGCTCGTCCAGCCGACGTTCGCGAGTCTACTTCCTAACAATCGAATGGTGACCACGATCGACCCGAGCTTCAATCGTTTCATGAACGGGTTCGACATCGGCGCGCAAAACCTACTCTATGGATGGGCCTACCCGGTTGATCCCTCCGGCCCGATCGCGAACGGGATTCCCGGTCGACTGCACGTCGTCGGAAACGCCGTGAGCGTAAACCCGCTCTTGCGGATCAGCGTGCTTGGGACGAACTTCGCCACGGTGCTTCCCGATGAGCCCGCGGGAATGTCGGTCACCCAGATGACTCGGGGCGACTCGTCCTATGCCGAGAAGGGCGACCTCATCTTCCTCATGCCGACGGAGCTCTCTCCGCGTTCCGTCGTGCTTTCCCAGGTCGTTCTCTACAAGAGAATGCCTTTGCAAAGGTTTCAGAAGCCCGAGCGTTGAGCGTTGAGAGAACGGATGCGTTATCGGGCGTCGGCCTTGGGGTCTTTGTCTTCGTCCATGAGCTTCTGGACGTCGGTATCGGTGACGTTATAGAGCGGAAGATACCGGTAATAGACTTCGAGCGAGAGGATCGAGAGCGAGGTCAGGAACAGTCGACCTCCGGAGCGGGCCCAGCGGTCCGGCTGCGGGTTGAACGGATCCCAGCTACCTCGATCACATCCAGAACCCGTGACCTGCATGCCGATCAAGCCTTCGCGGACCTTCACGTTCCATTTCTCCCAGTCCTTGTTCTGCATGTTGTGCAAGAGCTGGGTCGCATAGTACCAGTAGTAGATATTCCGCTCTTGGGATTCAAGAAGATGCCCGGCGATCCTGCCGGCCCCCTTGACCAGCGCGGGATAGTCGCGTGGCCAGCCGAGGTATTGGCGGCTCAGCAGGGCTTCGGCCGTCATGACGGGGGTCGGCATCCCGCCGGGCATGTAGGCGTAGGTGACTTTGCTCCGGTCGGATGCCGCGGCGTCGAGGTAGGCGCGACAGCCTCGAATCGTGGCGGGCGCGACCTTGAGTCCCGAGATTCGGGCACTCCGCAGGGCGAACATCTGCCAGCCGAATACGGACGTGTCTCCTGATTGGCCCGGGTTATATCGCCAACCGCCGTCCGCGGAGTTCTGCGCGGCGGCGATGAAGTCGATCGCGCGCTGCGCGGGCTCTCGAAGCTTGGGATCCTTCGAGAGGCCGAACGCCTCGCAGAGCGCCATTGTCGCGATCGCGTGGCTGTACATGTGGCTTTGGCCTCCTCCCCCTTGGAAGAGGTCGCCATCGGCCATCTGGTGCTGGAGGAGCCAGTCGAGTCCGCCGCGGATGTTCGGTTGATAGCGGCTCTTGGCCGTGTGAATGTGTCCCGCGCCGAGCAACGGCAAGAGCGCCAGGCCGGTCGCGGCGGCATCTGAGTCGTTGACGTCGTGAGGCGGGCAGCCGCCGGGTCCCGAACATTGGGCCTGGAAATTCAAGGACCAGCCGCCGTCCTGCCGCTGATGCCTGACAATCCACGCGAGCCCTTCCTCCACCGCCTTTTCGGAGCGAACCGTTCCCCCCTCGCGACGGAGGAGCTTCGCCTTCAGGTTGGGGTCGCCCCGGCCGGAAAAGGGGGCACTTAAGGCCTCATTGAGCGGAAGGTCAAGCGTCGTCGCGAGCCCTCTAGGGTTTTTAGGGTCGAAGGCTTTGAAGGTGTTCTTCGACCTCGGGTTGTCAGCGGGAACCAGGTTCCGTTCGGGGATGAACTCGGGCGACGCCAGCTCGGGAGCGAATTTCACAAGCCCGGGAATGTCGGGCTGGTTGATCGTGGTGACTTCCGGCCCGGCTTTCTCCATCGAAAACGAGGGCGGCTCGTCGGACTTGATTCGGGTGAACGGATCACCGGCGTGGTCGGAGTCGACCAATGAAGTCACGTCCTCACCCAGACGCGGGAATCGGCCTTCGATCGTCTTCTCGCCGCCGCGGCGGGCGCTTACATAAATATAAAGCGCCAGCAGAATCAGCATCAGCGAGTGGAATAGAAGGCTCGCTCCCCAGGAGGGAACCTGGCGGTCGAGTTCGCCCGCGTGGCGGTTGAGCCAGTGGCCCATCCTGCGCTGCTGGACTCGCAAGACCCGAAGCAATCGTGGTCGGTCGCGACGCATGAGTTCATCCGCCCGGTGTGGAGTAAGGCGGTCAGCGGAAGTCGGAAGTGCCGCTCACATCTTAACCAACGAAATCGTTCGGACCAGGGGGCAGTCCGCCCGTCAAGCAAAACGACGGTCACCTCGTCAACAAGACACCGACAGTCCGAGGAAACGTCGAATCCGGTCATTCATCGACAACCGTCAATTCGGCCCAATCCAGTGTCTTAAGCGACTCGGCGACGATCGACGCGTCGGCGACGACGACGATCGTGAACGCATCCTCGTGGATTTGCCGCTCGGCGACGTCCTTCAAGGAATCGACACTGACCGTTCCGAGGCGCGCGGCGAAGTGGGCATGATAATCGATCGGAAGGTCGTGGAGGAACAATCCCGCGAACCGCGAAACGAGTGCCGAAGGGGTCTCGAAATGCCGGGCCTGGCCTTCGAGTAAGGAATGCCTCGCGTCGTCGAGTTCCCCCTTGGTCGGAGGTCTCTCCCGCCGCAGGGCCATGATTTCGTTTCGAAGGTCGGCAAGGGCTTCGGAGAGTCGATCGGCCTGGAGCGCCGCGGAAACCGAGAACGGGCCGGCCGCGCGACGGAAGTCCCAGTGGCTTCGGATTCCATAAGTGAATCCCTTCTCCTCACGCAACTTACTGTTCAATCGGGAGGTGAACTGGCCGCCCAGGATGTGATTGAGGAGCAGAAGATTGTTGAAATCCGGATGTCGCCGCGGAAGTCCGAGATGCCCGAAACGGACCGCGGCCTGCACCGCGCCTGCCCGATGGTAGAGGTGGATCCGAGGGCGCTCGGCGTGCTGGGGAGCGACGATCTCGGGCCGGTTGATCGGGGCGCCGGTCCAGCCCGCAAGCCGTTTGTCGATTGCCTCGGCGACCGCGTCCACGTCCACGTCTCCCGAAACCACGCAGAGCGCGCCGGCGGGTCCGAGAAACGTCGCGTGGAACCGCTCAAGATCGTTGCGGCCGATCGCATTGACTCCGGCCTCATCGCCGTCGATGGGGAGCCGGTACGGGTGCCCTTGCGGATAGATGGCTCTCAGAAAACCGCGGTAAGCTCGGGCCTCCGCGCTGTCGCGTTCCGCCTTCAGTCCGGCGAGCGTTTGAGCCTTGACTCGGTTCCATTCGGATTCGGGGAATGTCGGCTCCCGGACGAGATCGACGGCGAGGTCGAGGCCGGCGTCGAGGTGTGGGGTGAGGCATTGAAGGTTGACATAGGCGCCGTCCCAGCCGCAGGAGGGGGACAGCGAGATGCCTTTTCCCTCGGCGAATTCCGCGATCTCGGCGGCCGATCGCGTTCGCGTCCCCTCGTCCATCATCGAAGCGGTCAGGTGGGCGAGCCCGGCTTCGCCCGCGGACTGGACGCCCGCCCCGCCCCCCAGCACGAACGTCGCGGCGACGATCGGCAGGTCACGCCTCGGTATGACCCAAAGCGGAACTCCGCAACGGAGCGTTCGCTCCTCGGGAACCGGAACCCGGAAAACCGAAGCCGGGGCGGGCAAGGGAGGAATCTTGCGGTCTAGGGTCGGAAGCGAGGTCTTCGAGGATCGGCCGTCGACGGTCAACGTCACATGAAAATGATCGCGGAGGTAACGCTTGGCGACCGACTGAATCGCCTCGGAGCTTACATTCAGATAGCGCTCGAAATCAGTCGTGATCCGTCCGGGGTCGCCGAGATAGATGTTGTACGCGTTGAGGCGGTCGGCGACGCCTCCGAAACCGCCGATGTTTTCCAGAGCATAAAAGAACCCGGAGAGTCGGCCGTTCTTGACGCGTTCAAGTTCGGCGGGCGTCACTCCATCCTTCGCAATCGCAGTGAGTTCCGATGCGACAACGTCACTGACGACCGCGGGCGCCTTGCCTGGCCGTAGCGTCGCGTGAACCCCGAAGCTGCCTGCGAGTTCGCGGCCCGACTGGTACGCCGTGACGTCCTGGGCGACTTCTTTACCGAGGACAAGGCCGCGGTAAAGACGACTCGACCGGCCCCGGGAAAGGACGTCGCCGAGCAGCGTCAGCGCCGCGTCGTCGTCGTGAAACATCGGGACAGTGGGCCACGTCCGATAAATCCGTTCGAGTTCGACGCGCGCATGATGGCGGAGGTCAACGTCCTCCGACAGTCGCACATGGGGCGCCCGGGGCCTCGACGCGCGGGTGCCTCCGGTCACGGGACCGAAATAGCGCTCGGCGAGGGCGATCGCGCGATCCTCGTCGATGTCGCCGACGAGGCAGAGGCTGGCGTTCGCCGGCACGTAGAAGCGGCGGAAGAAGGCCTCGACCTCCTCGCGGGTTGCGGCCTCAACGTCTTCCATGATCCCGATCGTGAGCCAGCTATACGGATGATCGGGGGGGTAGAGCGCTTCGGCGATGGCCTGAGAGACTAGACCGTAGGGCCGGTTCGAGTAGTTTTGTCGGTACTCGTTCTTGACCACGTCCTTCTGGACGCGCAACTTGTGATCCGTCAGCGCCGGGATCAGGTGCGCCATGCGGTCCGATTCCATGGCGACGGCGAGTTCAACGTGGGCGGCGGGGATGTCCTCGAAGTAATTCGTCCGGTCCGTTGAAGTCGAGCCGTTGACGGCCGCCCCGATCCGTTGAAGCGGCTTGAAGAAGTCGCCGGGGTAATTTTCGGATCCCTCGAACATCAGGTGTTCAAAGAGGTGGGCGAATCCGCGCTGTCTTCGCTCTTCATTCTTGGAACCGACGTGATACCACAGGTTGACGGCGACGACCGGAAGAGAACCGCCGCGGCGGACGATGACGTCGAGGCCGTTGGGGAGAGTCGTTTTGAAGAACCCGAATTCGGGGAGTCGAAGGGTGGGTGTCATGGGGTCGGCGGAAAACGGGCCGGCAATCAGGACGGAGAATGGTCACAACCCTACAATAACGAGAGTAGTAGTTGATAACCATCCGCCTCAACCGATGTCTCGCGCCCGGGCTTGAGAGTCCGCGATCGCGTCGAGTTGCGTTTTTCTCCTCACAATCTGATGGGGGCGTTACAATCGTCGCGATGACATGATAGGATCGTGCCCGAAAGGTGTCCGCCACGAATGGCGTCGCGGGTGCTCCGTCTTTGTGGGCATCCTCGGCCGGCGCTGACGCCTGCTAATGCCGTGTACACGAATTCAGTCGCCGGCACTTCCCCCCTTAAGGTGACGGTCGTACAAGCCTGCCAGCCGAATTTTCCTCGACCCCGAACAAGGTCTGGCTGTGAACTGGGACGATATCATCACCGACGCCGTCGCAACCGACACCGGCATGCGGCGAGCGAATAACCAGGACAGCCATGCGGTTGTCCGTGCCTCCAGCGGGGAACTCTGGAAGCAGCGCGGTCATCTTTTCATGGTCGCCGACGGGATGGGCGCGCACGCCGTCGGCGAGCTCGCGAGCAAACTCGCCTGCGACAACATCCCCTTCAATTACAATAAATCCCGCTCAACCCCCGCGGCCGACGCGATCACGAAGGCCTACAAGGAAGTCGGCACACTGATCCACGGCCGAGCGAGTGCGAATCGCGAGTTTCAGGGAATGGGGACGACCTGTACGACGCTCGTCCTTCTCCCGGACGGAGCTCTGATCGCCCACGTCGGCGACTCGCGGGCGTATCGCATCCGCAAAGGGCGGATTGACCAACTCTCCTTCGACCACAGCCTGGCGTGGGAACTCGTCCGCCGCAACCATTTATCGCCCGACCAAGCCAACATCGCCGTCCCAAAGAATGTGATCACCCGCAGTCTCGGGCCGGACACCTCGGTCGAGGTCGATATCGAAGGGCCGCTCGCGGTCGAGCCGAACGACGTATATTTGCTTTGTTCCGACGGGCTCTCCGGGCCGGTCACCGACGCGGAGCTTGGCGTCTTCGCCGAGAATTTCCACCCTGAGGATGCCTGTCGCTATCTGATCAGCCTGGCCAACCTTCGCGGTGGCCATGACAACATCACCGTCGTCATCTCACGCATCGGGCCATGGGTCGAACCCGATACCGCACAGGACGTTCCGAGCGAGGCGATCGATAAGCCCGCGGTGAACGGTCGGATCGGCGGAGGGTGGAAGGCCGCTTTGGGCGGGCTGCTCGGCGGGAAGAAAAAGCCGGCGTCTCCCGTCACGGTCGAAGACCGTCCGTATCGCACGGCGGTTTGCACGATCAACGACGAACTCCTCGACAAATTCACCGAGCTGACGCGAAAGGTCCAGTCCCACGCCGTGGAAAACGCCTGGTCTCTGGACTGGACGGCGTTCGCGGAACTTCGACGCGCGCAGGCCGATGCGAAAACGGCCGGCAATCCTCGCAAGACCCTGAAGGCCGTTTCGGAAATGATGGCGATGCTCGGTCACGCCGCAAGGTTTCACCGCAAGGCCGGCGGCCCCGCCGGGATGGGAGTCGGGTCGTGAAGGGGGAGCACAAGACGCGCGGAATCGATCCCTCGACCCTCTGCATCCGACCCGAAGAACTTCCCGCGTCATCGACCCCTCCGCTCAACACCCCGATCGTTCTCAGCTCGGTCTATCAAGTCGCCGACCTCCGACAAATCGACGCGCTCTACAACCGCGAGGAAAGCGGCTACATCTACGCCCGAGACGGCCACCCGAACGCCGCACAACTCGCCGCGAAGGTCGCGAAGCTGGAAGGGGCCCAAGCCGGCCTGGTCTGTGCGTCTGGAATGGCCGCCGAGTCGGCCCTGATGCTGGCGACTCTCGGCCAAGGGGACGAAATCGCCGTCTCCGATGGGCTTTACGGACGGACCGTCGCCCTTGTCGGCCGCGAACTGTCCCGATTCGGAGTCACCCACGCAGTCTTCGATTCGACGCGACCGGAATCGTTGAGGGACGCTCTCACGCCCCGGACCCGGATGGTTTTCGCCGAAACCTTGTCTAACCCGCTTGTCCGCGTGGCCGATATCACGGGCATGGCGGAGGTCATCCGGTCAGCGAACTCGAAAGCGATCCTGGCGATCGATCATACGTTCGCTCCCCTGCTCTGCTATCCGCTGGCTCTGGGCGCGGATGTCGTGATCCACTCGCTGACAAAACTGATCGGCGGCCATAGTGACGTCACACTCGGGGCCGTCGTGGGCTCGAAGGCGGTGATCGAGCGGACCTCGGTCGTCGGCTCCACGTTCGGACTGACCGGAAATGCCTTCGAGAGCTGGCTGACGCTGAGGGGAATCGCGACACTCAGCCTCCGGTCGGATCGTGCCTGTCAAACCGCGTTGTCGCTTTCCCAAAGGTTCGCAGGTCACCGATCCGTCCGGGCGACGCACTATCCCGGGCTTCCCGGACACCCCGATCACGGGCGTGCCAAACAGACGTTGAGCCGCGGCTTCGGGGCGATGATGACGATCGACGTCGGAACCCGTGACGCCGCGGATCTCTTGATCCGTTCGCTGGAGCACATTCCGTTCGCGCCGAGTCTCGGAGACGTGGCGACCACGCTGAGCCATCCCGCGACGACCAGCCACCGGGGCCAGTCTCCCGAGCAATGGGCGCGTCAAGGGATCACACCCGGCCTGGTCCGTCTCTCGATCGGTCTCGAAGACCTCGAAGACCTTTGGGCCGATTTCTCACAAGCCCTCGACCGCCTCTGACCGGATTCAAGGCGGATCAATCCCGCCCGGATTCCAGGGATGGCAACGGCAGACTCGGCCGACACCCTTCGCGAACCCCCGGACCAGGCCGTATCGTTTCAAGGCTCCCACCATGTAGCGGCTACAGGTCGGCTCGAATCGGCATGCGTTGCCGAGAAGTGGGCTGAGAGTGACCTGATAGACGCGGATCATCCCGATCAACGCCACGATCGCGACCCGTCCGGGAAGGCTCGCGATCAACCTCAGCGCGTTCAAGGCACGGCTCGCGACGGGTCTTCCGACGGTCGGGGTCGGATTCCGAGTCGACGCGCGACTGCTTGAGCGAGCGCCGGGACGGCAAGACGCGCGTGTTCGAAAGTCAGCACGAGCCCTCGTGGAACGACGATCAGATCGAGGCTAGGGGGTATGTCGGCCTTACCGAGACGGAACGCCTCGCGGATCAGGCGTTTGACCCGGTTGCGGTCGTGAGCGCGTCGAATTTTTTTACGGGAAACCGAAATCCCGAGCCGGGCGTGATCGAGCCCGTTTTCGACGCCGTAGACGATCAGAAACGGGTCGGACGCCGATTTTTTCCGGTCGAAGGCGCGTCGAAAGGCTAACGGGTCATTGATACGTTCGTGGCGGCGGAAGGTGGCCCTCGGGGTCGTCATCAGCACAGGTCTCGGGAGGGAGCGGCCGGGTCGAGGTCGGGAAGCGAGACGTCTCTCGGTGGGGGTTGGCTCTGGCGAATCAGCCGACCGCGCCGCACGGCATGCCAGATCAACAGGCATCCGAGAACCGCGATTGAAAAAATCCCGACGCCGATCAGGCTCGCGACCGCGCGACCGACACGAGTTTTCGCGCCCGGTTTCTCCAGGATCTCTCTGAGACGGCTTGCTTTCGGCTGTGCCATGCCGGTCCTCGCGCGGAGTGGATTTACCAGAGCCCGAGTCGAGGGTGGAGCGGGTTACGCTCGGCGAACTCGCGAATCAGGCGGCGACTCTCATCGTCCACCGCTTTGGGCAGGGCGACCTTGAGGATGACGAACAGGTCTCCGTCCGGCTTGTCGCCTGTCGCCGGCACGCCTTGACCGCGAAGTCTCAGTTTTTGGCCGCTCGAACTTCCGGCGGGGATCGTCAACGATCTCAATCCGTCGAGGGTGGGGACATCGATCTTCGCGCCGAGAACCGCTTCGGAAATGGTGACGGGCACTTCGACCGTCAGGTTACGGCCTTCCCGCTTGAAGTATTTGTGTGGCTCCACGGTCACGAGGATGGTGAGGTCGCCGGGGGGGATCGATTTGGTCGGGCCGGGCTCTCCCTGTCCGCGGAGCCTGAGCTTCGCGCCCGACTCGATTCCCGGGGGGATTTTGACGACCAGCGATTCGCGTCGGTTGTCGCGAAGGACGTCGATCGTGGTTTCGCCGCCTCGAACCGCGGTCAGAAGCGGGATCGTGAGATTCGCTTCGAGATTTCGGCCAAGGCGGGGAGCTTGGGGTTTGGCGCCGGCGCGTCCCGACCGCATCCGTCCGAGGATCTCCTCGAAGATCCCGGCCCCCCCCTCTTCGGCTTGAGCGGCCCCGGCCCCCGGCCCGAAAAACTCACTGAAATCGAACGACTCGGCCCCTGCCGCTCCCGGACGGCCCCCCCATTCTTGAGGACCGGCCCCGGCGCGTGGTCCGGCGGCCATTCCTTCGAACGCCGCACGACCATACCGATCGTAAAGAGCCCGTTTTTCGCCGTCGGAGAGGATGTCGTAGGCCTGCTGGACTTCCTTGAACTTGGCCTCGGCCGTCTTGTCGCCGGGATTGACGTCGGGGTGATACTTCCTCGCCTGGGCGCGATAGCCTTTTTTGATCGCGTCGGCGGTTGCGTCACGCGCGACTCCGAGCGTCTCGTAGTAATCGGCTTCGGACATGGGCGTGAAGAACCTCGGGCGACGTTTTTGAGGCGAGGGAGACGAACCCGGTCAGGGCCGAAATCGCCCCACTTCAGTCAATGGCATTCCACGAATTTATTTTACCGAGAGGCCCGAACGGGATTCAAGCGAACGCGAACGAGGTGACTCCCGGCCGCCACGCGCGGGACTCGCCGATCGGACGCCTGCTTGCTAATATCATAGCGTACGGGAACCCGTCCGGATTCTTGCCTCGCGGAAGAAAGTGAAGTGAGTCCTTGGCGATTTCGGTTCTGGCCGTCCACGAGCGGATCGGGTCCTGGGGCCGGCAACTCCGGAGCCGCCTGTCGGACCGTTCAGTCCGCATTGTGGAGACACGCTCGGCCGAAGACCTGGAGCGTGCGATCCGCGGTGCGGTCAGTCCGCTGGTTGTGATCGACCTCGGGCAAAGAATCCGGAGCGGGCTTGCCGACCTTCAACGTGCGCTGAGTGTCGCTCCGGACGCGTTGACGCTCGTCATCGACCCGAATTCTCAGAAAGATGTCATGACCTTCGCCAGGGAACTGGGGGCGACCCAGGTGCTCTCGGGTCCGGTCACTCCGATCCAGGTGCTTGACGTGATGACCCGTTGGCTCTCGCTTGCACAGGAGCGTGTCAAGCTCTCAGAACTCTCGCTCTCCGAGTCCGAGCCATCCGGAACGGACCCATTGGGCTGGCTGGAATCGCACATTCAGCGTGTTTCGGCCGGTCAACGGGCCACCGGGGATTGACTGGCTGATCGTCCTGGCGATCCCCGCGCACGGTCCTCTTTTTTGATTCATTTGCTCGAACCCTCCAGTCACGACGACCAAGGACCCTTCTCGATGTTCGGCAAGACAACTTCGGGCCTGACCACGCAAGACGTTTTGAATGCCCTCAAAGGAGTTCAGGACCCGGACCTTCATCGCGACCTCGTCGACCTCGGGATGATCAAGAACATCCAGATCGGTGACGGCAGCGTCTCCCTCACGGTCAACCTGACCACCCCGGCCTGCCCGTTGAAGGCGAAGATCGAGAGCGACGTCCGTCAGGCGCTGACGAGCCGACTCGGTGAGTCCTTGACTTACAACATCGCCATGACCGCCGACGTCCGCGGCAAGGGGATCACCGAGAAGGGCGACATCCCGGGCGTTCGCAATGTGATCGCCGTCGGCTCCGGCAAGGGAGGCGTCGGCAAGTCGACTCTCGCCGCGGCGATCGCCTTCGGGCTGAAGGATTACGGGTCCAGGGTCGGCCTGATGGACGCCGACGTTTACGGGCCTTCGGTCCCCCATCTCGTCGGCGCTTCCGGCCGACCGATGGCGAAAGGCGATCGGATTCAACCGATCGAAGCGGGAGGACTCAAGCTCATGTCGATGGGCTTCCTTCTTGAGCCCGACAAGGCCGTCATCATGCGCGGGCCGATGCTTCACGGGATCATGCAGCAGTTTCTTCATCAGGTCGAGTGGGGCGAACTTGACTATCTGGTGATCGACCTGCCCCCGGGAACCGGCGACGTTCCTCTGACACTTGCCCAGAGTCTTCCATTGACCGGGGCCGTGGTGGTTTGCACCCCGCAAGAGGTTGCCTTGCTTGACGCCGCCCGGGCGATCACGATGTTTCAGCAATTGAAGGTTCCTCTGCTTGGGATTGTCGAGAATATGAGCTTCTTCGACGTCCAGGCCTACCTCAAAGACCGAGGCGGCCCCCGCGCGAAGCAGCTTCTGGAAACACACAACCTCTTCGAAGCCCCCGGCGACGAACGCGCTTACCTGTTCGGCCGGGGAGGGGCGAGACGGAAGGCGGAACAACTCGGAGTGCCGTTCCTCGGCGAGGTTCCGCTCAACATCCACATTCGCGAGAACGGCGACATGGGTCGCCTTCAAGACGCCCTCGCCCAGGGGTCACCGTCGCGGCCTTATCTGCTCGGAGTCGTCGAGCAGCTCGCCGCCCAGATCAGTATCCAGAACATCAAGACGCCCAAGATGCCGAAGCTGGAAATTTTGAGTTGAGCACAATTTGAGGGACGCCGATGACCTCGGATCAACCGGTCCCGGCATCGAAGGCCGAGCCTTCCGATGATCGAGTCCCTGACCCCATGTAGGTCGGTTACACGGACGACGCCCGCACGCCCGCGGTTTTCGTTGAGGGGCTTGTTCATGTGATCGATCGGAAACTCGCCACCGAGTGAGCCCTCGATCACTCGGTGCGCGATTAGAATCGCGATGACCTGGTTGGGGAGCAGGTCACTCGATCAAAAGCCGTCTTGATCGACGGTATAGGCGAGGCAGGCGCGGATGTCTGCTTCGCAGAGTTCCGGGTAGGAGCGGAGAACGTCGGACCAGCTCCAGCCGTCGATGATGCGGGACACGACCTGGGTCGCCGTGACCCATGTCCCTTTCACCGCGGGCGAGGATTCCGAGACGTTGTCGTCGAAATTGAGCCGGTCTTCCCAGCGGACGCTTTCGACGACGTCTTCCTCTTCGACTTCTTCAACGTCGTCCGAGTCGGTCTGGGGAAGGGTCGCCCATTCGTTCGAATAGTCGGCGTCGCAGAAGCATTCGGAATCCTCCGACTCCTCCGTCGCGGGTTCTTCAACGACTTTCGTGTCGAGGGATTTGGCTCGCCCCCAAGAGGTCGGCCGGGCCCGTCGCGAGGCTTCGAGAAGCATCAACGCCGTTTCAAGACTGCACTCGACCCGCAGAGTCTCCTGGCGGATCGGCGCGAGGTTTTTCCCTTCGTGGGCGAGGAGCGACTCGTCGAGGGAAAGCGTCTGAAGACGCCAGGCCGCGAGAATCACCCGCTCAACGATCACATCTTCAAGTGTCGTGGCCGGCGCGAGTTCACAACGGAGGGTGGCGGCGAAGTCGGCGAACTGGGACGAATCGGAGAACCTGGCGGGCCTGTGAGCGTCGTCTTGTCGAAGGGAGTGACCCGCGTGGCGGGCGTCCTGGTGGAGATTGACGAAAGCGTCGATGGTGGGGACGGCGGCGTCGGTGTGGCCCATGACCGAATTCCTCCCGGTGCGATTTCTGGCGGCGGAGTCGAGGGCCGGTCACACCGTCGTGTCCGTTTCCCTGACCGCCACTGAGATCATCGGGAGAAACTTTAATTTTGTTCTGGGAATCCGCGCCGCTTTTTTTCCGGAACCTCAACTCGAGCGAAATCGCCCGTCAGCCTCGCTTCAAGGCACGACCCGGAGTCGCCCCCGTGGGCTCACCATTCAAGAGCGCAAGAGTTCCATTCACGACGACATGATCAACCCCGGTGGCTTCGTTTCGTCCCGCCGCGTAGGTCGAGCGGTCGGTCACCGTCAAAGGGTCAAACACCGCGATATCGGCCGCGAACCCCGGCCGAATGAGGCCGCGGTCGGTGAGTCGATACCGACGCGCCGCGTGCGTTGACAGGTGAGTGACCGCCTCGGCCCAAGTGTAATCTCCGAGCGTTCGGGTGTGATAGCCGAGGTAACGCGCGAAAGCCCCCCAACCTCGCGGATGCGGATATCCCCCGCAAAATATTCCATCCGAACCTGCCATGTGGCCGGGGTGCTTAAGGATCGCGCGCACGTCTTCCTCGGTTCGTTCACCGGCTCGGTAGCCGACGATCCCGACCATCATCTCGGAGGCGTGAAGGATCTCGCAAACGAAATCACCGGCCGTGCGTCCCGCCTTCTTCGCGGCGTCCGCGACGATGAGACCTTCCGCCCACCGCCATTCGGGGTTGGCGACCATCGCGATCGTCGTCGTGTCGAGGGGATAGGGAGTCATCGACGAGAACCATTCCGCGTTGAGCTTCGCCCGGATTCTCGGATCGACAAGCCGCTCCAGTGTCGCGTCGATCCCCCCTTCCTGGACCCACGCCGGGAGCGCGACCATCCCCAGAATGGTGCTGCCGCGAAGGTACGGATACGTGTCGAAGGTGAGGTCATGGCCCATCGCCAGACCTTGATCCATCAACGGCAAGAGCAGGTTCGCAGGCCCGTTGTAGTGCGAAACATGGCCGGCGACACCGGAGAGTTTGCAGATGTCATAAACCTCTTCCATGCCGACATGCGTGTTCGGCCCGTACGCGCGGATATGCGACACGTAAACGCCGTCGTACGGGACGATCGGTTCACAGAGGGCGGCGATTTCCCGGGCGTCGGCGTAGCGGCTGGGGATGTAGTCCAGTCCCGTTGAGAGGCCGACCGCGCCTTCCTCCATGCCCTGCTTCACCATCCGCCGCATCGCCTTGATCTCGTCAGGCGACGCCGGTCGCGGGTCCAGGCCCATCACTTCCATGCGCACGTTGCCATTCGGAATCAGGTAGGCGACGTTGATCGCGGTCGTACCCTCGAACCGAGCGAGGTACTCGGCCACGGAATTCCAGCGGTAATCCACGCCCGGCGGATTCGCGTTGAAGCCCGCGGAGTATCTCCGCATGTAATCCATCGTCGATGGCGAGGCCGGGGCGAACGCGGTGCCGTCCTGGCCGATGATGTAAGTCGTCACGCCTTGCTTGAGGGCAGGTCGGTGGACCGGGTCGGCGAGCAGAACCGTGTCACCGTGGACGTGTGCGTCGATGAAACCGGGAACGACGTAGCGATCCGAAACATCGATGTCCTTCGCGGCGGTCGCCCCGTTCAGATGGCCGACCGCGGCGATCTTGGTCCCTTCAACGCCCACGTCAGCCCGGAAAGGAGGTCCGCCGGAGCCGTCGATGACCCGGCCGTTTCGCAGAATCAGGTCGAATGTCACTTCGGCGCGCTCGCTTTCGTCGCGGTGGGAGATGTCGAGGTCGTCGCGGTCTTGTGTTGAGGTTCAAGGCTCCGCCAAAGATACCAGCTCGCGACCGACCGGAACGGTCGCCAGGCATCGCCAAGGGCGCGCGCGGCCTCGGGCTTGGGCAGGTCGGGAAGTTCGTAGCGGTCGCGCAACGCCGCGCGAACGCCGAGGTCGCCGACCGGGAAGACATCAGGACGTCCCAGCGCGAAGATCAAGAACATCTCGGCCGTCCAGACCCCGACCCCCTTGATGGTCGTCAAACACGCGATGATCGCGTCATCGTCCCACTGATGAATCACGTCCAGCGGGACCACTTTGGTCCTCACGGCCTCGGCCAGGTTCAAAACATAACGCGCCTTCACCCCGGACAGCCCGACGCTTCGAAGGCCCGGCTCACCGAGTTCGATCAGGGAATCGGGAGCGTGGGCCTGCCCTGTCAAGTCGCGGAGCTTCGCGTCGATCGACGCGGCGGCTTTCGAGGAAATCTGTTGCCCGATGATCGCACGGACCAGTGTCGGGAACCGGTCCTTGCGAACTTTCGGACGGATCAGGCACGGGCCGACCCGCGCGATGAGTGATCCGAACACAGGGTCGGCCGTGTTCAAGTGCAAAACGGCTTCGGCCCAGGGGTCAATGCGGGATCGTGGTGTGTTGGCCATCAGTCCGTCAGCATTGGTTGGTCGATGACTTGCGGCGGTTGCAAGTCTCGTGAGGCATTACACCAGCGTTTGACACGGATGTCCAGTATCAAGCGTCACGCGACAGGAGGATTGCAAAGTCGTGGCGTCCTCATCAAGGATGCTCAATGTCCGATGGCCGATGGCCGAGAAATCGAGTCTCTCACTCGATCATCGGCCATTGATCATCGGCCATGCCCGACTTTGCAACCCTCCTGCGTCACGCGATCTTGAAGGGTGCCTTCAGAACGAATTCGGGACGGCTGTTCAGGAAAGATTTGACCCGAACGGGCCGGTCGAGGGCCGTGGGCAGAAAAGCGAGCGCCTGCTCGATCCGTTCATCGGGCTCGGCACAACTGAAACGGAGAAACCCTTGCCCGGCGTCTCCGAAACATTCTCCTCCCAGGCAAGCGACCCCGAACCCGTCGTCGGCACCTTCAAGGAGGTACATCGCGAGCCCGTGAGACGTGATTCCCAGGCGGTTGCAGACCGGGCGGACGTCGGGGAAAACGTAGAACGTCCCGACCGGAGCGGAGACCGCGAACCCGTTCAGTTTCGCCAGCCCGTTCGAGAGCAGTTCGACCTTGCGGCGAAACCGTTCCATGTATTCGCCGCGAGTCGGGGCGTCGTGTTCGAGCGCGGCGGTGGCCGCGAGTTGTACGAAGGGCGGGCTACACGATGCGGTCGTGTTGATGAGTTTACCGACGGATTCAACCAGCTCGGGATGCCCGACCGCGAACCCGATCCGCCAGCCGCTCATGCTATAAGACTTGCTGAAGGTATACGCCGCGAGGACGTGGTCGAGCATCCCGGGCTGGGCGAGGATCGACTCGTGCCGTCCTCGCCAGACCATGTGGCAATAGGGCTCGTCGGAAAAGAGCATGAGGTCCGTCCCGCGAACGACGTCGGCGATCGCGGCCAGGTCTTCGCGTGTCGCCACTCCACCCGTCGGATTGTGCGGAGAGTTCAGAAACAAGGCGCGGGGTTTCGGGTCGGTCGCCAGGAAGTGGGCGACGTCGGCGGCACGGGGTCGGAAGCCGTTTTCGGGCCGCAGGGGAACGAGTACAGCGCGAGCGCCTCTCCGTTCAAGGTTGGGGAGGTAGGTCGGGAATTGCGGGCTGAAGACGAGCACGCCGTCGCCCGGATCGAGGAGTGCCTCGGCGAAATACTGCTCGAAGGGCTTCGCACCCGACGCAACGACGACATTTTCCGCCGAAACCCCGAGCCCGAACTCCTCCGAAACCCGATTGGCGGCGGCGGCGCGAAAGACCGGGAGGCCGAGGCTCGGGCAATATCCCGTCTGGTTGGCTTCGATGGCCGCGAGGCCCGCGGCCTTGGCGAAGGGGGTCGTCGGGAATGGGCTGTCGCCGATTTCGAGTTCGACCACGTCCTTCCCCCGCGCCTTCAGCGCCCGGGCCGCGGCCAGAACCGTGAACGCCGATTCCGAGGTCAACTCCGAGGCGAGCTTGCTGAGACGCGGCATGAACTCGGCTCCGGGGAAAAGAACGGACGGCTATCGAGAGGCGATCGCCCGGGCAAGGGGTCGGACGATCCGGGGGATGACAATCTTGGTGAGCGCTTCTTCACCGACTTCCCTCTGCTTGCGAAAGGAATCGACGAACGAAACCTCGGGCCCCGAACCCCAGTACTGCCGGACCGTGAAGTAAAGGCTGATCTGGTCGTCTGGGAAGTCGCCGGTCCGCACCTGATAGGCGTTCGTGCGGGTCTCGATCGAGAGGCGGCATTGGAGGCGACAGGTCTCGTCCATCGAGAGCGTGATCGAAGGCTCGTAATCGATGACGCGGGAGCCGGGGAGGTCGAGCAAGCCTTCAAGGCCCGGACCGATCCCGAGGGCTTCGGCGACGACCTCGTCGTGGTTGCCTTCGTAGGTGAAGTCGAACCCGAACATCACGTCGAGCGCTTCGCAGTCGAGCATGCTGATCGTCAGCAGGTGCGGCGCGAAGTCGAGCACCATTTCGTGCTGCCGGTATGCGTCTTCAAGGGCCAAGGGGTTGACGTGCCCCGAGCAAAGTCTCTTGGGCTCGATCGCGACCCAGCGGTAGGCCTCGGAGTCTTTATCGCCTTCAAGCACGAGGTCGCCGGACTCTCGCGTGTAGAAGTTGCGGAGTTCGGGGAACCCCTTACGCATCTGTTCAAAAAAATGGAGGACCGTGTCGCGGCTGCTCGGAAGCTCCATTTCGGTGCTGAGGTTGACGTTGACGTAAAAATCGTCCGCGTCTTCGTTATACCCGTTCATCCCGTTACTGATCCTGATGACCTCGTCACCAAAGGGCATGAAGCCGGACCCGCGAGGCCGGGGGCCGGTCCTGTTCGTGTACAGAATGAACAAAGAATTGTAGCAAAACCGGCGACCTTTGAGAAACGCGACCGTTTTGCGAATTCGCCTCGGCGCGAAACGCGATCGTCGGCGGAGGAGGGTTGCAAAGTCGTGAAGTAATCGAAACGTGGCCCGAAAACTAACCGCGGAGATCGCGGAGATCGCAGAGATCGCAGAGATAAGAGGAGAGACAGGCCGAGGACGTATTCGCCAACTTCGCTCTCATTTCTTCTCTCTCGCTGCGTTCTCAGCGATCTCCGCGGTTAATCTGTTTGGACTTTGCAATCTTCCCGGCCGTCCGCGGGCTAAACTCTTCTGTCCGGCCAGGGACTCGTTACAATCGGACGCTTGACGTTGGTTGAACAAACCTTCCGCATTGAATGTGACGCGAAACGAGGAGCCCGGATCATGCATCTCAGTATCTTCGGACTGGCCATCGTCCTGCTTACGGCCGCCCCCGCTGACGACGCGGGACTCATGAAGACACCGCCCGATGGATTCAAGGCCCTCTTCAATGCCAAGGATCTCAGCGGCTGGCACGGGATGCCGCACTTCGATCCTCGCGTTCTCGCCGCGATGAGTCCTGAAGGACGCGAAAAGGAAATCGCGACCTGGACCGAGGACGCCAAGAAACACTGGTCGGTCGACTCCAAAGACGGCTCGGTCGTCAATGACGGCTTCGGAGCGTACTTGACCACCGACAGGGAGTTCGGCGACATCGAGCTCCTGATCGACTACAAGACGGTCCCCAAGGCCGATAGCGGCATCTATCTTCGTGGGACTCCGCAGGTGCAGATCTGGGATTACACCAAGGAAGGCGGGAAAGTGAACCTCGGCGCTGACAAGGGCTCGGGCGGGCTCTGGAATAATTCGCCAGGCGCGGCGGGCAAGGATCCTTCAACCCTCGCCGACAGGCCCATCGGCGAATGGAACCATTTCCGGATCATCCAGATCGGCGCACGCACGACGGTCTATCTCAACGACAAGCTCGTCGTCGACAAGGCCGTCATGGAGAACTTCTGGGACCGCAAGTCGCCCCTTTTCTCGAAGGGCGTGATCCAGCTTCAGACCCACGGCGGCGAGATCCGCTGGCGGAACGTCTTCATCCGCGAGATCCCCTCCGACGAGGCCGCCAAAACCCTTGGCGCATCCTCCGACAGCGGTTTCAAGTCGATCTTTGACGGTAAGACGCTCGAAGGCTGGGCCGGAGCGACCGCGAACTACGAAGTTGTCGACGGCGCGATCCGGTGCAAGCCGAACTCCGGCGGCGTCCTCTACTTCGGCAAGGAATACTCGGACTTCGTCGCCCGCGCCGAGTTCAAACTCCCTCCTGGCGGAAACAACGGATTCTCGATCCGTTACCCCGGAAAAGGGGACGCGGCGTATTCGGGAATGACCGAACTCCAGGTTCTTGACGACGACTCGCCGAAGTATACAAAACTCGACAAGCGTCAGTACCACGGTTCGGCATACGGAATGACCGCCTCGACGCGAGGATATCAGCGGCCCGTCGGCGAGTGGAACTACCAGGAAATGACCGTGAAAGGCTCGAAGATCAAGGTCGAGTTGAACGGGACCGTGATCCTCGACACTGATCTGAGCAAGGTCACCGATTACATGGCGAACTCGCCGCACCCCGGCAAGGAACGGACCTCGGGTTTCTTCGGGTTCGCGGGCCACGGCGATCCCGTTGAGTTCCGCAACCTGTCGATCAAGCCGCTCGACTAACCCCCGGGGCCGCGACGTTGAGGGACTCTCTCGAAAACGACGCGCCCGGCATCGATCCCGCCGTGGCGCGTCGTATCGGTTTTGGAATGATCGGGCTGGTGGCGCTCGGGGCCGTCGCGCTCCTCTTGCTGAGAAAACCGCCCGAACCGCCGCCTCCCGAGATCGCGTCTGACCCTCTTCTGCTTGGGGGTAGAGAAGTCTTCCTCTCCCGATGCATTTCCTGCCACGGTCAGAAAGGCAAAGGCGACGGACCGATCGCCAAGAGCTTGACCGGGAAACCGGTGGGAGACCTTACCGCCGCCCACTGGAAGCACGGCGACAAGGCCGAACAGGTTCGCGCAGTCATCGCGCTCGGTGTCCCGAACACCAATATGACAGCTTGGGGACGAACTCTGAGTGAGGAGGAGCTCAAGGGCGTCACGGCCTATGTCTTTTTTCTCGCAGGCCGCGAGATGCCTCCCGAACTCCGCAAGCCTTGAGCGGGCGCGGGAATCTTACCTTAGCCGTCCGCCTGCACGACGGCGTCGGCCTCGATCTCGATCAGGGCGGCGTCATCGATCAGCTTCGCGACCTCCACCATCGTGGTCGCCGGGCGGATCTGGCCGAAGATTTCGCCGTGGACTTCTCCCACGTCTTTCCACTGCGCGATGTTCGTCACGTAAATCCGCGTGCGGATGATGTCGGATGCCTTGCCGCCGAGGGCCTCGATCGCCGCGAGGATGATGTCGAGCGATCGGCGCGTCTGCCCTTTCAAGGTCGGTGAAAACGTGCCGTCGGCTTCGACCCCGACCGTCCCGGTCACCGCGATGTAACTCCCCGCGCGGACGGCCCGGGAGTAGCCGATGACCGGTTCCCAGGACGACCCCGTCGACGCATGTTTTCGTCCCGCGCGCTCGGTCACGGTCACATTCACCTTGGGAGTCATCCGTCTTCCTTCTCATGATCGGGGGATTCGGCCGCTCCGGCCGGTTTCGCGGAACTTTCGATCGATAGACTAGCGGCACGAACCCGAGGAGGCAAGCGGCGCTCGGGTTGCACCGGCCGACGTCGGGCCGGTAACATCGTCGCTTTCCGTTCTCGCGAAATCAGGATCGAAATCGGCCTCGAAGCACAACAGGAGAGAATAAGCACATGCCCGACTTCAAGACCAAGATCGTCGACCTCCGAGCCGGCACCGGTGTCGAATGCAAGTCCGGTGACAACGTCTCGGTGCATTACACCGGGACACTCGACGACGGCACCAAGTTCGACAGTTCAAGAGACCGAGGCCAGCCGTTCTCGTTCCCACTTGGCCAGGGCCGCGTCATTAAGGGCTGGGACGTCGGAGTCGCCGGGATGAAGGTCGGCGGACAGCGGAAGCTTGAGATCCCCGCCGAGGAAGGCTACGGCGCGAAAGGAGCGGGCGGCTCGATCCCGCCCAACGCGACGCTTTACTTTGATGTGGAGCTTCTCAAGATCAACTGAGAGCATTCGCATCGATTTCCAGGAGTTCGGGAGTGCGAGGCTCGCGCCGAGCGAACCCTGTCGATGAAAACCGCTCGGCGAGGGCCTCGCACTCCCGTTCACGTTGCGTGATGCGACTCCGGACCCATCCACTCGGCATCCTTGATGGAACGCGATCCCGACTCGCCGAAATCACGCCTCGACGCCCTCCGCGCGCGGTTTCATGCCCGGGCCGCGGGTTGTTGGCGGGTTTCGCCGGACCGATCCGCGCTTGAGCAGGTCGCTTTCTCGGCGCACGCGCTGATGGCGGCCGAGGTCTCGGAGGGATTCGCCTCGGCGACTCGACTCGTTCCCTTTCACGCCGCCGAACTCGGGATCGTGAAGGCCGCGACGTCTGGCCAGGTCACGGTCTCGCGCCTCGCGGAGATCTCTCCGGACAGCGGATCGGGCCTCTGGCTTCGTCGCTTCGAGGCGACGCGTTCCGTCGCGGTTCCGTTGATTGACGATTCAGGGCTGATCGGAGTCGTTTCGATCGCGCTGAGTGATCCCGATCAGGATGATCAAGAGGTCGCCCGGGCGATCCGGGAAGCGGTAACGACCTGGCGTGTCGAGTGGGTGTCTGGACTCGAAGCCCTCCGGCCCCGACAATGAATCAGCGGCGCTTTTGAGGCGCTGAGCGGGTTGCAAGGGAGGGCGGGCGGCGGCCGACGATGGTGACCGATTACTATACGATGCTGGGCGTCGACCCTTCGTCGGACCGCGCGACGATCGAGGGGGCAATCGCGAGAAACCAGCCCGTCTGGTCGTCGGGAACCCGAAATCCGAAGACCAGGCACACCTGCCAGTCCTACCTGGACCAGATCCCGTCGATCCGCCAGGCGTTGCTAGGTGATCCCGCCACCCGCGCCGCTTATGACGCCGAGATCGCCGCGGCACAGCGTGCCGAGCGCGAGCGGCGACTCGACGTCTTGCAGAAGCGAGTTCGGCTCCGTGCGGCCAAGGGCGGCTTGACGGTCTCCGACCGAACGCTTCTTCGAAACGAATCAAACCGACTCGGCCTGAACGATTCCGAGCTCGATGACCTGATCGAGTCGATCCCCCCCCTGCCTGAGTCGCCCAACGGCAAAGTTGAGCTCGACGAGGCCCCGGCGGACGTCCTCGACCCGGTGATGCGTCGGCAGATCCGGGTCGCGCTCGACCACCTCCGCAAACGCGACCTGTACGATGCACTCGGTGTCTCTCGCGACATTCCATCGCGGGAGATCGTGGCGAGGGCGGACTCGGAGCGTCAGCGCTGGATGAAGAAGACCCGGGTCACTGCCGAGAAGACCGCCTGGCTCGAAGTGGTCACGCTCGCCCAGTCTCACCTTTCCAACCCGGCGGCTCGTTCCCGATACGACCGGACGTTGGGTCTTGAAGACGAAGACGTCTTCACGGAAACCGTCACGTTTACTCTCAAAGGGATTCCCCACCTCGATCCCGGGACGAATGCGATCCTGTTCGACGAGGCCGCCGCGCAGGGCATCGTTCCGTCGCGAGCCGAGCGACTCGTGACGCGAGTCTGCCGGGAGTTGGGCCTCTCTCGGGACGCAAGTGTCTATCGGACAGGTCCGCGTCCCGGGGCGGCTTTCGCAGGATCGAACGGCGAGTCGCGACTGTTACGGTGTCGGGCTTGCTCCGGCCTCACCGCGTTTGAGAAGGTCGCGAAGACATCAAGGCCGGACTGCCGACACTGCGGCGTCTCGCTCCAGTGGACCTGTCCCGTCTGCCGGAGGTCGCGGTGGGTGGATGAGCCGCGGTGCATCTGTGGATTCCGGATCGAGCATCTCGAACCCCTCGTCAAGCACTTCGAGGCTGCGCGCCAGGCGTTTCGAAACCGGGATTATGCTCTGGCGCTGGGGCATCTGAAACGGGTCCAGGAATATGCTCCGGCCCACGTCGGCGCGAGAAAGGGAGTCGAACGCGTCAAGGAAAAAGTCTCCCTGCTGGACAAGGCACGGGCGACGTTCGAGATCGCCAGGGCGGGAGCAAGGCTCGTGGAGGCCAAGGCGGCGGCCGAGACTTGGGGGAATCTCGTCGATCCCGGAACGCAGGAATGGCGTGTCGCCTATACCGAGGTCACACGATTATTGCGCGATGCTCACGCCCTGTCGGCCCGCGCGCGCAAACGCGAACGGATCGACCCGGCCGGCGCGAGGGATTTCTATCGGAGAAGCCTGGCGATCGCCTCGGATTTTACTGAGGCCGATCAGGGGCTGAGGCGCTGTCCGCCGGACCCGCCGTCAGACCTCTCGGCCAAATACATGGACGACCACGTCCGGCTTCAGTGGTCGCCCCCGGCGCCGGACGGGATCGGACCGGTGACCTATGTGATCCTGCGAAAGGGCGAGTCCGCGTTCGCCCACCCGGCCGACGGGTTTCGGATCGGCGAGTCGACTTTACCGGAGTTCAACGACCCGGGAGTCGTTCCCGGAACCTCGGTTTCCTATGCCGTGGTGACCAGACGGGGCGAGGTCGAGTCAGTCGGCGCCGTGGCGGTCGGACCGATGTTCGTGCTCGGAGAGGTCCGGGGAGTCCACGTCGATGTCCGGAGTCGCGAGGTCGATCTGACATGGATACCGCCTCGTGGCGCGTCCGAGGTCCGGGTCGTTCGCAAACGCGGAACCCCTCCTGGCAGTCCTACCGACGGGGAACGGGTCGAGTCCTCCATCGATCATGCCCACGACCATGGTTTGGAACCGGACCGGGTTTATCATTACGCGATCCACGCCGTCTATCGCACGATCGACGGCCGCGCGACGGCCTCACGCGGCGTCTTCGTCACGGCCCAGCCGCATACGCCGACTCGCCCTGTCGATGCGCCCGTCCTCAGTCTGGAGAACGACGGCCGGGTGAGACTGCGTTGGATCGAACCGCAGCGCGGCATCGTCAAGATTCTGCGGACGTCGCAGCCTTTGCCCTATGCTCCGGGTTCGCGGCTGACTCCCGTGCAGGTCGCTTCCATCGCCGGGACCTGGCTCGAACGTGACGGTCCCGAGCAGGCCCGGGATACTCCGACCGCGACGGCGATTTGCCATTACACACCGCTCACATCCTGGGGAGGGTCGGTCACGGTCGGTCACGCCGTCGCGCACTCGTGCGTCGCCGACCCTTCCGAATTGCGCGCCAATCGATCGGGCGGGCTAGTCCATCTCAAGTGGCGATGGAGTCCACACGGAAATCAATCGCTGGTCGTCTTCCGGCAAGGGCTGCCTCCGACCGGCCCCGACGATCCCAATGCGTTGGCCGAGACCGTTCACGAAGCCGACTACAGCCGACTCGGCCGCCACACGTTGACGCTCCCGCGCGGCGACGCGTCGCCCTGGCACGTCGTTGTTTATGCGTTGATGACCGAGGACGGGATGCCGGTCACTTCGCCCGGACGCGAGCCTTCCGCAAGAACGCTCGTTGCCGGGCCCAATCCCGAAGTCACTGTCAGCTACCAGTTCCGCAAGACGAGATTTGCCGGGCGAAACTGGTCGATCGTCTTCCGGACCGAGCCCCCGGGCTCGGAGATCCCGCCGACGGTTCTCGTCACCCACCAGAGAGCCGTGCCGCTATCGGCCGACGACGGGACGATCGTCGCGAGCTTTCCGGGCTCCGGGGACGGCGAAGTCCTTGCCCTCCCTGGCGGGGTCAATCCGCGACGGGTCCGCGCCCGGATCTTTCCCGATCCCAGGGCGGAACCTGATGGGCTCGCCCCGATCCGCTTGCGTCACCCCGAGAGCGACACGACGCGGGTTTGATGATTCATTCAGCGGTGGCGGGCGTCCAGAACTTGACGCAGACCGGCTTGGCAACCTTCACCGTCTGACCCGTCTCTTCGAGGTTCCCCGTCGATGGATCGATCCGGAAGACGACCACGGTGTTGAGGTCCTGATTGGCGACGAGTAGGAACTTCCCGGTGGGCTCGATCGCGAAGTTTCGAGGATTCTTGACGCCCGTCCCCTGATGCCCGATCGCCGTGAGTTTCCCGGTCGATTCGTCGACCTTGAACGCCGCGATCGAGTCGTGACCGCGATTGGACCCGTAGACGAAACGCCCTGAGGGATGGACGACCACCTCGGCCGGGTAGTTCGAGCCTTTGAACCCGGCGGGCAAGGTGGTCACGCTCTGGATCTCTTTGAGAACACCGTGATCTGAGTCGTAGGCGAACGCGGTGACCGTCGAGTTCAGCTCATTGATCACATAGGCGAACTGTCCGTTCGGGTGGAAGGCGAAGTGCCGCGGTCCCGAAGCCGGGGCGAGCGGTGTCGATGGCGGCGAGTTCGGCGTGATTGTCCCGGCCTCGGGGTCAAACTTGTAGACCAGGACGCGGTCCAGCCCGAGGTCGGCGACGAACGCGAACTTGTTCGCCTTGTCGAGGTTCACCGAGTGTGCGTGCGGCTCCCCTTGACGCCCCTTGTCCACGCTCGAACCCTTGTGCCGCACGAAGCACGACAGAGCTTTCAGACGCCCCTCGGAACCGATCGGCAACACGGCGACGCTTCCGCCCCCGTAATTGGCGACGAGGACGTTCTTCCCCGCCTTATCGGTGACCAGGTGGCAAGGCCCCGCGCCGCCGGCTGACTCCGCGTTTAGGGTCGAAAGCGCCCCTGTCTTCGGGTCGACGGAAAACGCGGTCACTCCGCCGGTCTTCTTGCCTTTGAAGTCGTCGACCTCGCTCACCGCGTAGAGGAACCGACGGTTGGGCGCGATCGCCAGGAATGACGGACTGGCCACCTCCGCCGCGAGGGTCGGGCTTGTGGCCTTACCCGACGTCGTGTCGAGCTCGAACCGATAAATCCCCTTGCTGTCGCCCCCCGTGTAAGTCCCTACGAAGACCGTGACACTCGCCGGGTCGGCGGCCGAGCAAGGGACCGTGCTCATCGCGAGAATCATGAGACCGAGGGATGCGAACGCGGTCACTCTCCAACAGAGAACGGACATCGGAGAAGGCTCCTTAATTTGGGTGGATCGACGGCCGGTACCGCCGGATCGAGACCCGGAAACGCGATGCTCAGACGGACAGTCGTTTAAGGGGTCGCGACACTCGCAATCGAGCCGACGGCGATCCAAGTTTTCGGTCCAGGCCCGCGGGTCAACGTGTCGGTCCGAAATCGCCCCGCGTCGGGGGCTCGACTTCGCGGACTGTATCACGACGGACGGCCTGAACGTTAAACAATCGCCCGACGTCAGCCGCCAATCGCTTCGAGCTCCTCCCAGCGCTGAAAGACCGCCGCGAGTTCCTTCTCGATCGCGTCGACACGGGCCTTGTCCTCGGCGATCTCGCTGCCGTTGCGCTTGTAATACGACGGGTCGGCCATGGTCTCGTGGAAGGTCCGCAAGGCGTTTTCGAGTTCATCGATCTTGGCCGGGAGCGTTTCCAGCTCACGCTTTTCCTTGTTGTTGAGCTTGCGGGGCTTCTCTTTCGCGAGCGAAGCTGGGATTATTGTGGCTTCCGGCGTCTTGATCGGATTGTCCGAGGGCCGGTTCGCCCTCTGGCGAAGGTAGTCGTCGTAGCCGCCGTCGTATTCTCGGACTTGGCCGTCAGCGTCGATGGCGAGTGTGCTCGTGACGACGTTGTTCAGGAACGCCCGGTCGTGACTGACAAGCAGCGCTGTGCCTCCGAAATCGACGAGCAGCGATTCGAGCAGTTCGAGCGTCTCGACGTCGAGGTCGTTCGTCGGTTCATCGAGGACCAAAACGTTCGATGGCTTCGTGAACAGCTTGGCGAGCAGGAGTCGACTTCGCTCGCCGCCTGAGAGGAATTTCACCTGAGTCCTGGCCCTTTCGGGCGGGAAGAGGAAGTCCTGGAGGTAGCCGATGATGTGCCGGGGTTGGCCGTTGATCGGGATCGTGTCGTAGCCGTCGGAAACGCTGTCCTGCACGGTCCGCTCTTCGTCGAGCGTCCCCTTGAGCTGGTCGAAGTAGGCGACTTCCATGTTGGTCCCGTTGCGGACGGTTCCGCTTGTCGGGGCGAGACGGCCGAGCAGGAGTTGGAGAAGCGTCGTCTTCCCCGCGCCGTTGGGTCCGACGATCCCGACCTTGTCTCCCCGCATGATCGTCGTCGTCAGGTCGCGGATCACCGTGCGATCGCCGTACTGGAATCCCACTCCCTTCGCCTCAATGACGAGGGCACCGGAGCGATCCCCTTCTTGAACGACGATCTTCGCCGTCCCCTGCTTCTCCCGGCGCTTCGCGCGGGCCTCGCGGAGCGCCTTCAACGCGCGGACGCGCCCCTCGTTGCGAGTTCGTCTCGCCTCGACCCCCTTGCGAATCCAGGTCTCTTCCTGGGCGAGCCTCTTGTCGAAGAGGGCGTTCTGCCGAGATTCCGCCGCCATCAATTCTTCGCGACGTTTCAAGAACGTCGGATAGTCGCACGCCCAGTCGTAGAGTTTGCCCCGGTCGAGCTCGACGATCCGCGTCGCCAGACGTTCGAGAAACATGCGGTCGTGGGTCACGAACACGAGCGTGCCGACATAACGCGCGAGGAAATCTTCGAGCCAACGGATCGAGTCGATATCGAGGTGGTTCGTAGGTTCGTCAAGAAGAAGGATATCAGGGTCGTTGACGATCGCCCTGGCGAGCAGAACCCGGCGCTTCATTCCCGAGGAAAGTTCCTCAAAACGGGAGTCGGAGTCGAGACCGATCCGCGAGAGAACCGCCTGGACACGGTGGTCGTGGCCGTCGGCGTGGATTCCGTGCTCGATCAGTCCCTCGGCGACCTCGTCGGCCACCGTTCCCTCGACCCCTTGAGGAACCTCCTGCGGGAGTCGCGAGATCCGGAGCCCTTGCTGGCGGAGAATCTCGCCCTCGTCAGGGGTGAGGGCTCCCCGGATCAGTTTGAGAAGCGTGCTCTTGCCTTCACCGTTCCGTCCCATGAGGCAAAGGCGGTCGCCGCGTTCGATCGGCAAGGTCACTCCGTCGAGTATCCGAGGCCCCCCGAAAGCCAGACTCACGTCGCGAAGCGTCAACAAGGCCATATCGTTCTCGGTCGATGGTCAAGGAGTCGAATCATTCTTCCGTCAGAGTAACAAACCGAGGGGGTAACGATCGAGGTGAGCGGTCCGAATGACGGCATTTCAGGAACGTCCCGGTCACAACCTTCGAGACGCCCTCGACAACGAGGCGGCCGCACTCGTACGCTAACTTCTCACGAGGTCCGCGACCGCTCGACGCCCACGAGCGCGCCGTCCTCCAGGAATCTTGAGCCGGTTCATGCGCATTCTGATCGTCGATGATGAGCCCAATATCCGCCGCACCCTTCGAGTCGCCCTTGAAGCGATCGGGCACGAGGTTTCCGAAGCCTCGACCGAGGTCGAGGCGCTTCGATCGATCGAGAGACGACCGGTGGACGTCGCCCTTGTTGACTTGCGGCTTGGGCTCGATTCGGGGCTCGACCTGCTCTCGCCGTTGCTCGATCGACTCCCCAGGCTGGCGGTCGTGGTGATCACCGCCCACGCCTCGGTCGACTCGGCCGTGGAGGCGATGAAGCGGGGTGCATTTGACTACTTGCCAAAACCCTTCACTCCCGCTCAGGTTCGCGCGGTGCTCGAACGCGTGGTGCAGGTCCGGGGGCTCAGGGATCGCGTCGCCGATCTGGAAGAGCGAGTTCGCGCGGAAGTGCCCGAAGTCGAGTTGAGCGGACGCGACCCGGGCGTGAAAAGTGTGTTGGAGCTCGCCAGAAAGGTCGCCCCCAGTCCCGCCGCAGTTCTGATTCGAGGGGAAAACGGTACGGGTAAGGGAGTCCTCGCCCGGGCTTTACACGCCTGGGGCAAGCGTCCCGACGGGCCGTTCGTGACGGTGAGTTGCCCGAGTCTGAACGCGGAGTTACTCGAAAGCGAGCTCTTCGGGCATGTGAAAGGGGCCTTCACGGGAGCGATTCGCGACGCGCCCGGGAAGGTGGCCGCGGCTGAAGGGGGAACTCTGTTCCTTGATGAAATCGGCGACCTCCCCACCTCATTACAGCCAAAACTCCTGCGGTTCCTCCAGGAACGAAAATACGAGCGCGTCGGCGAGACGACGACCCGAGCGGCCGACGTCCGCCTGTTGGCCGCGACGAACCGCGACCTCGAATCGGCGGTGGCCGAAGGCCGATTCCGGGAGGATTTGCTTTATCGCTTGGACGTCGTCGAGATCATGCTCCCCCCGCTGAGACTTCGCGAGGATTTGACCGAGCTCGCCCAGCACTTGCTCAGATTCTTCGCGAAACAGACCGGCCGAAACCTCACGGGGTTCACCCCCGAAGCGAAGACGGCGTTGGCGGGTCATTCATGGCCTGGAAATCTGCGAGAATTGCGGAACGCCGTGGAGCGTGCGGCGATCCTTGCGGCCG
>JAYUFP010000775.1:0-3723 GCA_043738665.1 Isosphaeraceae bacterium | reverse complement strand
GAGAATTCGGGAGGACGCCGAAGATCAATCCCGCGGGCGGTCGCGACCACCACCCGGCGTGCTGGACGGTGCTTTTCGCGGGAGGGCACGTCAAGGGGGGGCAAGTCGTCGGCGCGTCCGACGAGATCGGCCACGCCCCCAAGGACCGGCCCGTCTCCTCCGCCGAGATCGCCGCGACCGTTTATCAAGGACTGGGAATCAGCCTCGATACCGAACTGCCGGGTCCGCAAGGGAGGCCGATTCCCGTGGTCGATCACGGCGTCGAGCCCATTCTGGAATTGTTTTCCTGAGCATTCATTGATGTCGGCTGGGTCCTGACCCAGCGTCCCTCGGCCAGGAGTGACGCGTCTCCCATGTTTACAAGAATGCCGGGTCGAAACCCAGCCTACCGACTCCTTCTCCTCGTGCCGGCCCTCAGCCTCATCACCGCCGCAACCGCTGCCGAACAGAAGCTCCTCCCTCCTTCCGCGAGGCTTGACGGCCCGAACGCCAGGCAGCGATTCATCGTCGAATCCCTGGAAAACGGAGCGTTCGCGGCGGACCTCTCCGAGAAGGCCGCGTTCTCGACCGAGAATCCCGGAGTGGCGATAGTCGGCTCGGACGGAACGGTGACCCCTGTCGGCAACGGCTGGACGACGATCAAGGCCAGGGTCGCCGGGGTCACGGTCCAGGCCTCGGTCTCCGTCGAGAATTTCGAGCGCGACGAACCCTGGAACTTCCGCAATCACGTCGAATCCGTTCTGACCAAGGCGGGCTGCAACTCGGGAGCATGCCACGGCGCCGCGGCGGGGAAAAACGGGTTCCGGCTCACGCTTCGAGGGTACGGCCCCGAAGTCGATCACGAGGTCCTGACCCGACAATCCCTCGGCAGAAGGATCGCTCCGTCCGCTCCCGCCGAAAGCCTGATCCTGCTCAAAGCCACCGGCGCTCTGCCGCACGGAGGGGGCACGAAGTTCGCCGCGGATTCCCTGGAATATCGAGTGCTCGCCGAATGGATCGCCGCGGGAACCCCTGCGCCGTCACCATCTGATCCGAAGATCGTCGAGTTGATTACCTACCCGACCGCCGCGCGACTGGCTCCGGGACAGACGCAGCAGATCCTGGTCCAGGCCGTGTTCTCAAACGGCAAGACCGAAGACGTGACCCGCTGGGCCAAGTTCAGCAGCACCGATGACACCGTGGCGAGCGTGGATGAGCACGGCCGCGCGAAGGTACAAGGGCGCGGAGAGGCGTCGATCGCCGTCCTCTACGGCACGATGGTGCAACGCGCGACCGTCACCGCGCCTTACGCGAACGACATCGACGCCAAAATCTATCGCGACGCCCCCCGCAATAACCCGATCGACGAGAAAAACCTCGCCAAGCTCGAAGCCCTGAAGATCACGCCCTCGCCCGACGCGGGCGACGCGGCCTTCCTGCGCAGAGCCTATCTCGACGCGACCGGCACGCTTCCCGCTTCCCGTTCGGTCGAAGCGTTTCTCGAAGACTCTGACCCCCGGAAACGAACCAAGCTCGTCGAGCGACTGCTCAACAGCCCCGAATATATCGACTACTGGGCTTACAAGTGGTCGGATTTGCTACTCGTCTCGTCGAACAAACTCCCCGCGCCGGCGATGTGGGCGTTCTATCGGTTCGTCCGCAAGAGCGTCGAGGAAAACCGACCCTGGGACGCGTTCGCGCGATCGATCGTGACGGCGAGCGGGAGTACGCTCCAGAACGGGGCTTCGAATTACTTCGTGCTCCACCGCGACCCGGTGGACCTCACGGAAAGCACGAGCATGGCCTTTCTGGGGCTTTCGCTCATGTGTGCCAGGTGCCACAACCACCCGCTCGAAAAGTGGACCCAAGACCAGTATTACGGTATGGCCGGCCTGTTCGCGAGGGTCCGCCTCAAGGACGGCACGGCCCCCGGCGACGTGACCGTGATCCCGGCAAGCGAGGGGGAGATTCGCCACCCCCGCCGAGGTGTCGTCATGGCCCCGCAGCCGCTCGACGCCCCGGCGCTCGACCCTGAAACCCGAGTGGACCGGCGCGAAGCCTTCGCCGATTGGCTCGGCAGCCCGGAGAACAGGTATTTCGCACGCGCCGCGGTCAATCGCGTCTGGCGGAACTTCTTCGGCCGAGGTTTGATCGACCCCGAGGACGACCTCCGAGCCACCAATCCTCCCAGCGACGAAGCACTCATGGATTGGCTCGTCGCCGACTTCCGATCGCATGAACACGACGTCAAACACCTGGTCCGGACGATCATGAACTCGGCGGTCTACGCCCGGTCGAGCCTTCCCGCCGCGGGACAGGCTCCGGACCCGAAATTCCTGGCGCATTACCCGGTGAAACGGCTCCCGGCCGAGGTTCTGCTCGACGCCATCGCGCGCGTCACCGAGGTCCCCACGAACTTCCCGGGATACCCCCCGGGCTGGCGGAGCTTGCAACTCCCCGACTCCAAGGTCGACAGCACGTTCCTGAGCGCGTTCGGTCGCCCCGAGCGATTGAACACGTGTTCTTGCGAAAGGTCGGCCGAGCCGTCGATGTCGCAGGCGCTTCACCTCGCCAACGGGACGACGATCAACGAGAAGCTTCGCGACCCCAAAGGGGCCGTCGCCAAGGCGATCGACGCGAAGGCGACCGACACCGAGATCATCGACCGCCTCTTCCTCGCCGCCCTCTGCCGCCATCCGACCGAGACCGAGCGGACCCGCCTGCTGAAACTCATCGGTTCGGAGGACGCGGCGCTGCGCCGGCAAGCCGTCGAAGACCTCTACTGGGCGATCATGACAGGCAATGAGTTTTTGTTCAATCATTGAAATTAAGCAATCGGGCGGATTGAAGATCCGAATTCAACCTTTCTGCCCCCCGGAGAAGGTGCCGCGAAGCGGCGGATGAGGGTCTTTCGTGCTCCACGATAAGGACCGGGAACCCTCATCCGGCCTTCGGCCACCTTCTCTCGCGGGGAAAAAGACGGATTCTCCTCTCATCCCGATGCAATCGGCGGTACGCACCCGGAGTCGCTCATGATTGGTGGTTTATTGATGATCGTCGCGACGGTCGTGGCCGTTGACTCAAAACCCGTGAGCTTTCGGGAAGCCGTCGCGCCGATCCTGGTGAAGTCGTGCCTCGGCTGCCACAACGATAAGAAGGCCGAGAACGGCCTCGACATGACGACGTTCGCCCTCCTCAAAAAAGGGGGCAAGTCGGCCGGGACCGGGATCATCGAGCCCGGTGACGCCGAAGCGAGTGAACTCGTCCTGTCCGTCCGTCCCGACGCCGACCCGCGGATGCCGCTGAAGCTGCCTCCGCTGAAGGACGAGGCGATCAAGACCCTCGAAACCTGGGTCAAGCAAGGGGCGAAGTTCGACGGCCCTTCCGAAACGGCGACCCCCATCGCCTCGCTGGTCGACCCGCTGCGCGACCTCCCTAAAGTCGCGATCAAATCCCCAATCGCCGACCCGGTCACGTCGGCGGCCTTCTCACCCGACGGAACAGCCCTTGCCGTGGCGGTCGGTCGCAAGGTGATCGTTTTCGACGCCTCGAGCGGCAAGCCCCGCGCCACGTTCGACGGCCACCCGGGTCCGTTGAGCGTCGTCTGGTTCACGCCCGACGGCAAGACGCTCATCGCCGCGGGGGGACGTCCCGGGATGTTCGGCGCGGTCACCACGTGGAACCTGTCGAAAGGTCTGCGAATCGCCGAGACCCGAGGCCATGCCGACACGATCCTTGCCGCCG
>JAYUFP010000774.1:0-3724 GCA_043738665.1 Isosphaeraceae bacterium | reverse complement strand
GTGGGTTTTACGCGTCGGTCGGCGTGAAGGAGCTTTTGATCATCGATCGCAAGCCCTGGCAACTCGAGCTCTACCGGCTCCAGAACGGATCGCTCGATCTCGTCGGAAAGTCAACTTTCGACGACAATGAATCGATCGCGAGCGCCGTTCTTCCCATCCGATTGCGGATCGTCCCCGATGAGTCCCGTCCATTGATCGAGATCACCGATACGATCCAAGCCCACTGCTGGACCCTTTGAAAGGTCAAGGTCACTCCCTTGAGCCCCCGAGACCTTATTCTACCCACGCTCCGCTGGCTCGCGCTCGTGGGCATGACCTTCTGGCTCGGCGGGTTCACGTTTTATAGCGCCGTGGTGATTCCGATCCTCCACGACGCGATGGGGGGAATCGATTCAGGGATGATCACCGGTGAGGTCTCGAATTACCTGAACGCGTTCGGAGTCGCGACCGTGGTGGCATGGTCCGTGTTGGCGGCTTTCGAACACTCGACCGGCGAGCGTTGGGCGCGGCGGATGCGATCGAGTTTGCTCGGGCTCTCGGCGGCGATCCTGGTGGGGTTGATCGCGTTGCACCCTGTGATGGATCGGCGGCTCGGCTCGGGTGAAATGAGTCACTTTTACCCGTTGCACAAGATTTACCTGATCGCCAGCACGTTTCAATGGGGGATCAATCTGGCGATCCTAGCGGTGTCGGTCTGGATCTGGCGGACACCGCCCGAGCGGATGCACATTCTTGATCAGATATGGACCGATTCCCCGAGCCCTTGACCGGCGGCTTCCATCACCGCCTCCGAATACGTCGGGTGCGGGTGCATGGCGCGCACGATTTCTTCCTCGGTCGCTTCCAGTTTCATCGCCATGACAAGTTCGGCGATCAGTTCAGTTGCCTGCGAGCCGATCAGGTGGGCTCCCAGAAGTTCTCCGTACTTCTTGTCGAAGACGAGCTTCACGAACCCCTCAGTCTCGCCCGCGGCCTGGGCCCTGCCGCTGGCGAAGAATGGGAACTTGCCGATCCGAACGTCGTGACCGGCCTCCCGCGCGGCCTTCTCGGTCAGTCCGACACTCGCGACGCCGGGGTCGGTATAGGTACAACCCGGGATGACCGAATAATCAACGGGGTGGTCGGCAAAGCCGCAGAGACGTTCGATGCAACTGATCGCCTCGTGGTGGGCGACGTGTGCCAGCCACGGCGGCCCGATCACGTCCCCCACGGCGTAGATTCCCGGGACGCTCGTCATGTACCCGTTTTTGGGGTCGACCTTGATGTGGTTCTTGAACAGCTCGACGTTCAGGCTGTCGGCGAACAGATTCTCGACGTTGCCGAGCACGCCGATTGAGACCAGCATGACGTCGCCCTCGACGGTCCTCGGGCCTTTCTGTGTCTCCACCGCGACCTTCACGCCACCGGCGGTCTTCTCAACTTTGCCCGTTTTCGAGGACGTCAGGATCTCGATCCCGCGCTTGGTGAGACTCTGCTCCAGCGACTTGGAGATTTCTTCATCCTCGCCGGGAAGAATCCGGTCGAGCAGCTCGATCAGCGTGACCTTGGTTCCGAGCGCGTTGTAGAAGTAACCGAATTCGAGGCCGATGGGGCCGCCGCCGATGATGATCATCGACTTCGGCTGAGTGGGCAGGTTCATCGCTTCCTTGTACGAGATGATTGTGTTGCCGTCATACTCCGCGCCGGGGAGCGGGCGAGGGCGGACGCCGGTGGCGATCACGATCGACTCGGCGGTGACCTTGTCACCGCCGACCTGGACCGTGTGAGGGTCGAGAACCTTGGCAACGCCGAACTTGGACTGAACTTTATATTTGCGGAAGAGGCCTTCGATCCCTTTATTTAGGTTCCCGGCGACGTCTCTGCTTCTTGCGATGATCTTCGAGAAATCCCAGCTAGCGCTGCCTGTGAACCCAAACTCGCCGCCATGGTTTTTGAGCATCTCGGCGAGGTGTGCGTTGGTGAGCAGGGCCTTGGTCGGGATGCAGCCCCAGTTCAGGCAGATGCCGCCGAGCTTGTCGCGTTCGACGCAAAGGACTCGCTTGCCGAGCTGTGCCGCACGGATCGCCCCTGCGTAACCGGCCGGTCCGCCGCCGACCACGACGATGTCAAAGTCGTAAGCCATGATGACCTTTCGAAAGAACGTCAGCTCCCGGTTCTTGTCCACCGGGAGCTGAGTCAAGAACCGAAAACGGAACACTCATCCGCGGATGACGCGGAGGGACGCGGAGGAAACAGAAAATTAAGAATTGATTTGAGAATCGTTATTTGGATCGTTTTTCATCTTTTTTCTGTGTTCATCTCGGTCATCCGCGGATGAGTTCTTTGCGGATGCTCACAGCAGCATCGACGCCGGCTCTTCGAGGAAGCCCTTGAAAGAACCCAGGAATTCGGCGGCGAGGGCGCCATCGACAGCGCGATGGTCGGCGGTGAGGGTGCAGGTCATCAATGTTCCGACGACGAGCTTGTCGCCCTCGACGACGGCCTGCTTTTCGCCCGCTCCCACGGCCAGGATCGCGACTTCGGGCTGGTTGATGATCGCGTCGAACTGCTTGACGCCGTACATCCCCAGGTTGCTGATCGTGAACGTGCCGCCCATCATCTGGTTCGGCTTGAGCGTGCCGGTCCGAGTCGCGTTCACGATCGTCTCGGTGCCGAGCCTGACGTCTTTCAAGCCCAATACGTCGGCGTTGCGGAGGACGGGAACCATCAAGCCCCCTTCCATGGCGACGGCGATGCCGACGTTCACATCGGGGTGCGACACGATCGCGTCGGGCTCATACGAGGCGTTCACGCCAGGGTGTTTTCGCAACGCGAGGGCGACGGCCTTGGTCACGAAATCGCCGACGGAGAGCTTGACCTTCTCGGCGGCGAGCGTCTTGTTGAGCGTCTCACGGACGGCTAGGAGCTTGTCGATGCGAACATCCACGGTGACGTGGATCTCAGGAACGGCCTGCTTCGACTCGATCATTCGCTTGGCGATCGTCTTCCGCATCGGCGTGTGCGGGACGCGGATGGTCTCGCCGGGAGCGATCTTGACTGAGGGTCGGCTCGGGGCAGGGGTCGGAGCCTGGGCGGCGGCGGCTTTCGTGGCCGTCGCGACCGCAACGCCGGCACCGACGAGTGGTTCGACATCGGCACGGACGACCCGCCCTCCCGGTCCGCTTCCTCTCACCGACGCGAGATCGACGTGCGAGGCGGCGGCGATCTTCCTCGCGAGCGGGCTCGCCTTCACGCGGCCGCCGACCGCCACTGGCTCTCCGTTGCCGCTCGCGTGACCGGCGGCGGACTGGGTCACCGTGGGTTCTTCCGCGACCGATGCTTTGGTCGCAGCCGGGGCGGGTTGTTTCGCCGCGCCTTTTCCCAGACTCTCGGCGACCTGCTTGGGGTCTTCGCCTTTGCCGGCGAGGACAAGGATTCGCTGGCCAAGCGCGATATCGTCGCCTTCCTTCACGTCAAGGACCGCGACGACCCCGTCGTCGAAGGCTTCCATCGGCATGACGGCCTTGTCGGTCTGGATCTCAGCGAGGGTATCCCCTTCCTTGACCTTGTCGCCGACCTTGACCAGCCAGCGGACCATCTGCCCGCTCTCCATCGTGGGGCTGAGCTTGGCCAAATTCACTTCGATCGGCACGACACGATCTCCTCAGGAGAAACGCAAGAAGTTCGGAGAGTCTTTAGGATCGGTGGGCGTTCGACGTTCGCAAGGTGGGCACGGCCCACCTTT
>JAYUFP010000773.1:0-3725 GCA_043738665.1 Isosphaeraceae bacterium | reverse complement strand
GACGAGGGCGGTCGCGGTGGTGGTGTTGTCCGCCGTCGCTTGGCGGCACATGAGCACGTTCTTTGCCGTCGCGGTCTTCCCGAGAATCCCTGACGACCCCGGCATTCGGTTCGCCCTCGTCACGCTTTGCCGCTACGCGGTATTGGGGATCGCGATCATCGTCGCTCTCTCGTCGATCCATCTCGGATTCGAGAAGATTGGCGTCGTGGTGGCCGCGTTGGGCGTCGGCCTTGGGTTCGGTTTACAGGAGATCGTTTCCAACTTCGTCTGCGGCATCATCCTCCTGCTCGAACGACCGATCCGAGTCGGCGACGTGGTGACCGTCAACGGCATGACCGGCAAAGTGGACAGGATCAACATTCGCGCCACCACGATTATCAACGGAGACAACCAGAGCATCATCGTGCCCAACCGGGCCTTCATCACGGGAGACCTGGTGAACTGGACGCTCAAAGATAAGATTATTCGTGTCGGGTTGAAGGTGAAGGTCGCCCCGGGAACGGACCCCGACAAGGTCGCGGAGTTGCTCGTGGAGATCGCCAAGGATGACCCCGACGTGCTCCGAAACCCGTTACCTTCCGCGTTGATGGAAGAGTTCTGCGATTCGGCGCTCGTCTTCAACCTCTCGGCGCATGTTCCGGAGCCTGGGCTTGCGGGGCGGGTGAAACATCGTCTGTTTACCCAGATTCAGCGCCGATTCGCAGACGCGGGGATCTTGATCCCCTTGCCGACCCAGACCTTGCTGCTTAAGCCCGTCGACACGGCGTCAATCGGATTCCTCAACAAGCTCACCGACCCGATCCGGTTCGACACGGCGTCGCCCGTCCCCGCCCCGCCGCACGGGATATCTCGGCGGGAAACCCCGGTCACCATCGAGGAAGGGCACCGCGGGGTCGACGAGTAAGTCCTCAGCGCCCGGTCGCCGCCTTCTCCTTCGGCTTCGACTCATCCACGGATTCGAGTTCGTAGAAAACTTCACAGAGTCTTCCGAGCAATCGTCCCGCGGCGGCGGTCGCTTCAGTGACTTTTCCGTTGGAGACGTCGAGGGGGACTTCGTTCACGAAGAACGCGAAGACCAGCGGCCTTCCCGTCGCGGTTTCCATGTAACCGGCAAGGGCCTTGCTCGTGAGGATCGGCTTGTCGTTGAGGCCGTTGTCGACCCAGTAGGTGCCCGTCTTGGCGCGGGCATGGCCTCGTGCGGGGCTGTCGTGAGGTACGGCTTTCGCCAGGGTTCCGTCGCGCCCGAGGACCGGAAGTCCGGCTTCGTAACACGGAAAATCCGGACGCTTGGCCATCGCGCGGAGGAGAGTGACCGCCGCGCGAGGCGTGACCAGATCGGCCCTCGCGCCACCCGCTCCGCCGCCGAACGACGTGCTCTCGGGGTCGATACCCAACGTCTTCAGAACGCTCCCTTCCCGAAGTAATCCCTTCGCCAGCGTCCGCTCGCCATGGTGGGCCGCGAGCAGGAGCGGGAGTGTGCTGGCGTGGAGATTGTGGCTCACTTTAAGGATGACCTTGATGTTTTCCTTGAGCGGAGGCGAGGTGTACTCCGCGACCTTCGGCAGCTTCGCCGTTTCCTCTCGAGGCGGCAGTTTCTCGGAATGGTTGTCCGCCACGGAGGCGGTGTCGACCCTCACTCCGCGAGTACGGAGGGCCTCAATGAAAAGCGTTCGGGCGAATGACGCGGCGTCGTCGACCTCGTAGATCTTCACGAGCGGTGTGTGACCGATCGGCACCTTGCCGCGTACCGAAAAGCGGCGAGGCCCCGCGGCATGAACGACGAGCGAAGGTGCTTCGCCGGCGGCGACTGTCTCGACGCGGACGTCGGCGCTCACGTATGCGGTCGGCGGCGAGAGTTTCACATCGGCGGCTTCGCCGACGGTCCGGGCAGGGGTTGCGATCACATCGACGACGTTGTCGTTCACGAGTATCGGAGAAAGTCGGCTCGGACCGCTCCCTGTGCTGGTCGCGGCCTCGAAGAGGCGGTCATCGACAAGAATGTCGCCGCTCACCGCCTTGATTCCGGAGGCCACGACCTCACGCGCCAGGTGGTCGAGTCCTGCCAGCGGGTCACTCTTGACGACACCCCCTTTAAGGTTTCCGCCGGAATACGTGTGATCGTCGTCAATGTAGAGGAGCGTGCCGTCCGGTCCGGTTCTGCCTCCAAGACTGAGGTCGCCTTGCGCGATGAGGATCAGGTCGCCCTTAAGTGTGCCGTCTTCCACGGTTCCTCGACGGACCACCGGCGTCTGAAATCGATAGTCAGCACCGAGGTCGATCATGGCGGCGGCGGTGCTGAAGAGCTTGGTCACGGAGGCCGGGCAGAACAGCTCGTCGGGATTCTTCTCGAAGACCGTCGCGCCTGTTTTGGAGTCGACAACGAGAAGTCCCCAATGGCCTGACTTGTAGCCGGGCGACTTGATGACCGCGTCGATCTTGGTCGTCAGAGGTTCTGAGGCGGATCCGCTCGTGACGACGAATCCAAGGACCACCACGGCCAAACTCGTTCGGTAAAGCATGCCTCACCCTCCATTTCCGACCGATTCGCGCACTGAAACGTCCCCGGCACTCCGCGGCCCGAGGAGAGAGACATTCTTTCCGACCGGGCTGCGAAAAGCCAGCAATCGCCATCTGCGTCCAGCGATGGAGAGCAAGAACCTACAACAGAGATCGCGGAGAAATACGCTAGCGAAAGAGTGAGGAAAGTGAGTTGGGAGAGAAACATCGACGCGAAGTGCCCCGTTCGAATTCTCCTCGCTTGATTTTCCTCTCTACATTCTCTTCGATCTCGGCGGTTAGTCTCTCTCCCCGAGGTGTTAACCCTCGGCACCTGCCGCAGCCTTCCGTGCCCCGCCGAAGAGGCTGGCGCGAAGGTAATCGCGGTTCAGTCTCGCGATGAATTCGAGCCGGATTTCTTTCGGACAAGCGGCCTCACATTCGCCATGATTCGAGCAGTTTCCGAACCCCTCGGCGTCCATCCGGTCGACCATCGCGAGGACGCGTCGTCCACGCTCGGCCTGACCTTGGGGGAGGACGTTCAAGTGCGTCGCTTTCGCTGAGACGAAGAGCATTGCCGATGCGTTCGGGCACGCCGCCACGCACGCCCCGCAGCCGATGCACGCGGCGGCATCCATGGAGAGGTCGGCGTCTGGCTTGGGGATCAGGTGGTCGTTCGCCTCGACGGCATTCCCGGTCGGTGCGCTGATGAATCCCCCCGACGCGATGATCCGGTCGAATGCGCTCCGGTCTACGATCAGGTCTTTCATCACCGGGAAGGCCTCGGCCCGCCACGGCTCCAGCGTCAGGACGTCGCCGTCCTTGAAGCTCCGCATGTGGAGCTGGCAACAGGTCGTCGCGCTCCTCGGACCGTGGGCGTCGCCGTTGATGACGAAGCCGCAGCTTCCGCAGATGCCTTCGCGACAGTCGTGGTCGAAGGCGATCGGGTCTTCGCCCTTGAGGATCAAGCCCTCGTTCACGACGTCGAGCATCTCCAGGAACGACATGTCCGGGCTGATGGCCTTAGCGTCGTAAGTGACGAACCTGCCCACGCCCTTGCGGCTTTTCTGCCGCCAGACGTGAAGCGTCAGATTCATCGTCTTCTCAGAAAAGTTCTCGCCCATCGGTCTTCCTTATTGGCGGAAAGTGATCGAGGGATTGATTTATTTATAACTTCGCGTTTGAAGATGCACGTCCTCGAATTCGAGGGGCTCGACATTGCGGATCGG
>JAYUFP010000772.1:0-11209 GCA_043738665.1 Isosphaeraceae bacterium | reverse complement strand
AACGACTTCTGAGCGTCGATATCAGGGGTTACTGATAGGTTTTCGGGCCTTCTCAAGGGGGTCGAGGTGGAAGGTGCGCCTGGAGCGTTTGAAAGCGGAGCGAGCTCCGGCACCCCAAAGAATTGAAGGTCGGGAGACCTTCGCCCGGCGCGGTCGATCCGCATCCGCCGCGTTCATCCGCCGGAATCCGTTGGCGGACCCCGATCCCCGCGAGGTCTTGCCACCCCGCAGTCGACGATTTCGACGTCCCCCCTTTGAAAAACATGAGGGGTTCGGGGAACAATAGGGACGTTACTCCTCGTCATTCTCTTAAAGCAACCGGCCCTGGATTTCCGGGGCGGGAGTCATCCATGACCTCATCCGTTCAAATTCTTGTGCTGATCGCGTTCGCAACCGGCGTATCGGGCTGTGCGGAGGAGACCCTTCCGACTGAGATTCCGAAGCTCGGCCCGATCACATCCGTCCCTCCAAATCTCCAGGCCCCGGCAAAGACGGCCGAGACCAAGCGCGAGCCTTCCGCACCGGTCGGGACTTTGATTCGTCGGGCCGAGAAGATGATCTCGACCCGGAATCTCCCCGCGGCGATCGGCGCGCTTGAGGAAGCGATCGTCGCGGAGCCCACGAACCGGAAGGCCTTGCGGCTTCTCGCCGACGTCACTCAGGTCCGCGCGACGGAACTGGAACGGCCGGTCAACTCGCCGCTCTTCCTGAAGTCCGCCCAGGCGATTCGCACCCTGCGAGCGACCTACAAGGACTTGAACACCGAAGAGAAGCAGTTGCTGCCGACGATCCTCTACAACGAGGCATGCACCTTCGCCGTGAACGGTGAACGTGACAAGGCGATGAAGTCGCTGACGGAATCGTTCGAGAACGGTTTCCTGCTCCAGGAGCGGATCGACAACGACGAAGAACTCGACACCTTGCGCAAGGTTCCCGAATTCGTGACGCTCCAGAGGAAGCTCGAAATCATCAACATCGACAACGGGATGGCGCAGGCGTCTTCAAGGCCGCTCCGGTTCGATTTCAAGCTTCCCGACCTCGACGGAAAAATGCTGACGCTCGACTCGCTCAAAGGCAAGATCGTGGTCATCGACGTCTGGGGGATGTGGTGCGCCCCGTGTCGGCGAGAGCTTCCCCACCTCGTCGCGCTCTACCAGAAGTACAAAGACAAAGGCGTGGAAATCATCGGGATCGACTACGAGCCGGAGACCGGAGACTCGATCAACACGCAGGTCCGCAACTTCCTCAAGGATAACGGAGTCACGTACCCGTGCCTGGTCGGCGACGACCGGACCCGAAACCAGATCCCGGAAATCGCATATCCCACCACCCTGTTCATCGACCGCGACGGGAAGGTTCGGCTCAATCTGACGGGCTATCACTCGATCATTCCGCTCGAAACGGCGGTCGAGAAGTTACTGGCGGAAGGTAAGTCGGAGCCGGTGGAAAAGAAGTGATCGAGCAGAGTCCCTGTCGGCCGGTTCCTTCGCAATCAATCGCCGATGACTTTGATCAGAATCCGCTTCGGACGACGCCCATCGAACTCCCCGTAAAAGATCTGCTCCCAAGGCCCGAAATCAAGTTTTCCTTCGGTAACGGCCACAACGACCTCCCGACCCATGACCTGCCGCTTCATGTGAGCGTCGGCGTTGTCTTCTCCGGTGCGGTTGTGGCTGTACCTTTGGGGTGAGGCGTCGAACGGGGCGAGGCCTTCGAGCCATTTCTTGTAATCGGAGTGCAGGCCAGGCTCGTCGTCGTTGATGAAAACGCTCGCCGTGATGTGCATGGCGTTGACCAGACAGAGCCCCTCACGGATTCCGCTCTTTCGGACGGCTTCCTCAACCCTCGGCGTGATGTTCACGAAGTCCATCCTCGCCGGGACGTTCATCGTCAGGTGTTCGGTGTGCGATTTCATTTGTGTCTCGTAGGTGTCATGGATTCTTCGCGACGAGGGCCAAATCGCGAACCCGGTCAGGATCGATCGAACCGGATCGTGAACCTGCGAAACAGGCCGCGCCTCGGACCGCGACGACGTCGGGTTGAAGCGGAGCCAGCCTGCGGATCGATTCGAGATCGAGCCGGCCCGCCAGCGCGGTCATCAAGCCGGCTCCCCGCGCCCGTGTGAACCAGGAATTCCACGAAAGATCAACCGGCGACGGCCGCGATTTGTCCCAGGTATCGACCAGAATCCCGACGCATCCCTCAATCCCGATCGCGGCGTCAAGGACACGATCGGGCAATGGCGAGCGCGCGATTTCCCAGTCGGCATAGGCCACGGCCACCCACCCGGACCCGGTGCGCCAGCGCTCTCGGAGCCGAGACCATTCCGACTCCCACGTCGAGCCGGAGTGCGCAAGGCCAAGTTTCCAGAACGTCAGGCCGTGAAGCACGGGCGGCATGAAGTCTGGACTCCACTCTCCCAGTTCACCGAGCGCGGCACTCACGGGAATTGCCGTCGGAACGGCGGCGCGCACGTCCTTCCAAACGCGAGGATCGGCTCGCCCGAGAGGTCCATTCAACGGTTCCTTGACGTCAATGATCATCGCGCCTCCGTTCACGGCGGCGAGGGCTTCTTTGGCGGAGCGGACGCTCACGAGGAGTCGGGCCACGGTCACCTCGGGATGGCATCGGGGATCAGTTCGTACCAGAGGACGCGGTCGAGCCGAAACTTCTTCTCGAATCCGTCGAGGTGACAGACCGCATTCACATAAGGGACACCGCCCTGATGGGCGAACGACCGCGGGCTGATCTCGCGAGGGCCGTTACCGCGGGTTCCGCCGAGATATTCAATCCGGATTCGCAGGCCTCGGCGGATCGCGTCGGCAAGGCCCTCCCAGCCGAACGGGGCTTCGGGGGTCGGGCTGCCCGCGTCGAAAATCGGGTAGGCGATCACGCCCAGGGTCGGCCCTTCTCCGCCCCGGAGTGCGAGCCAGAGGCCTTTCACTCGCAGACTGTCGGCAAGGGCGCGGTGCAAGCCTTCGGGGTCGAGGTTGAACACCCGGGTCAGCGTATCGAGCCTGTGATTCGGAAGATTCGGCAGTCGCGAACGAGCCAGCGCGAGCGTGTCGTTCACCGCGTGACCTGGCGGTTTCCGGCCTAGTCGGGAGAGCTCCGCTCCGAGGAACCGGGCATCAAACGAGGCGTTATGGGCCAGGAGAGTGGTCTCGCAGGGGTCACCGAGGAATTCGAGGAAACGAGGGAGAACCTCATGGGCGGTCGGGGCGTCGGCGAGGTCGAAGTCGGAAATGCCGTGTATCGCCCGGGCACCCGGGCTCATCGGCCGTTCGGGGTTCACCAGGCTCTCGAACCGGGCGATCTCGCGGCCCCCGGCCTCAAAACGGACCGCACCGACTTCGACGACGCGGTCGAAGTCGGCCCGCAGGCCGGTCGTCTCCAGGTCGAACGCGACGTACTCTCGCGAACGGATCAAGCCGGTGGCGTCACATCGAGGAATGGTTGCAGAAATTTCTTCCATGGCATTCAGTATGAAAAACCGGCGCGTACGGTGCAACCGGCGAGCACGCTTCCGGTTTCACGGTACGGCGGTTGCGACATTCCCAATACTCGCGGACAATTTCATGTGATCGAACCAAGGCCGCTCACTTCGAAGATGAATTCATGCCGAACCGTCGACGACCGACAAAGCCGGGTATGTTCGTCACTCTCGCGACCCTTGCGCTCACTCTCGTGGGTTGCGCGGGCTCCGCTCCTCATCCCGGGGCGGCCGCCGTGACTCTCCGCGGCGACAAACCCGATCCCGCGGAAACTTTGGAGAAGCTCGTCGAAGCCCACAACAAAGAGCGAGAGAAGGAGATGCTCCCCCCTCTTGAGGTGAGCGAAACGCTCAAAAAGGTTGCTCAATCTCACGCCGACGATATGGCGAAGCACGGCAAGATCGACCACACCGGCAGCGACGGTTCTTCGCCGTTTCAGCGGATGGAGAAGGCTGGGTATCAATTCCGGATGGCCGGCGAGAATATCGCCAAAGGCCAGCGCGGGCTTGACGAGCTGATGAACGCGTGGATGACGAGCGAGGGGCACAAAAAAAATATCCTCGGAAAATTCAAAGAGATTGGCGCGGCTTACGCAACCGACGAGGACGGCACACCCTATTGGTGCGTCACATTCGGAACGCCCAAGTCTCAAGATGACCCCGCCCCGCGCTGAAACGTCGGGTACGCTTCTGCATGGTGACGGATCACAGAACCGCCTATTCGCGTCGTCCGCACAGGAAAAGGACCAGCGACATCATGCGATCCAAACTGACCAGTTCGCGAAGAATTCTCTCGACCGCGGCCGTCATCGCCCTGCTCGCCCTTTCCGGAGGCTGCCAGGGCATGGGCTCCCGGCGCGTGGCGACGGCGGAGCCCGGGTTGAACGGGATCGACCACGGCACATCGGTAGCCGCCGCTCCTTCGACCTCGGTGACCTGGGTCGACCGGCACCCGCTGTTCTCGAAGCCTCGCGACATGTACGAGAGCACCAACAGCAACAAGGTCGTCAAGACGGCCGCGGCGGCCGTTGTCGGCGTTCCCGTCGGCTTCGTCGGAGAGATCAAGCAGATCTTCGTCGGCAGACCGACCGACGCGACCAAGTATTGAGACGAATCCCCCTCCCGGGCCAACCGTTCGTGTTAGGATCGTTCCTCAACGAACGATGGGGTTCGATTCCGGGAGGCGGTTCGGCGTCATGCTCTGGCTTTTCGAAGGGTTGATCAGTGCGCTCGCGCTTCTGGGCGCGGCGGTCTGGATTTACGCCTACTTGCAGGTCGTGCTCCGGGGTGGCTTTATCCCGACGTTACGCGACCAGCCTGCCGAGATGCCTCCAGAAGGCTGGCCAAGGCTTTCGGTCATCTTCGCCGCGAGGGACGAGGCCGAAAGCGTCGGCCAGGCGACGCGGACCATGTTGGCCAGGGACTACCCTGCGCTCCGCGTGATCGCCGTGGACGACCGCTCGAAGGACGGCACCGGCGAGATCCTTGATGCGATCGCCGTCGAGGATCCTCGACTTCAAGTCGTTCACGTCCTCGACCTCCCCGAGGGCTGGCTCGGCAAGTGCCATGCCCTCCAGCGCGGCGCTACGGAGGCGAAGGCCGATGACGCCTGGCTCCTCTTCACCGACGCCGACGTGATGTTCGCGCCGGGGAGCTTGCGGCGAGCGATTGCATACGCGGTCGAAAACCGTCTCGATCATGTGACGGTTACGCCCGACGTGCCGACGGAAGGCTTTCTGGAGCGCGTCTTCATGACGCTCTTCAGCCTCTTGTTCGTGGTCTTCTCGCCCCCGTGGCTGATCTCCGACCCCACGAAAAAGGCGGCGATCGGCGTGGGTGCGTTCAACCTCGTCCGGAAGGAAGTCTTCCTTGCGGTCGGCGGATTCCGGAACATCGCGCTTTCGGTCGATGACGACATGAGGCTCGGACAGGTCTTGAAGTTCGCCGGCTATCGCAACCGACTTCTCAGCGGACGCGAGGACATCAAGGTGCGCTGGCACGTCGGCGCGAAGAACATGATCCTCGGCCTGGAGAAGAATTTCTTCGCGGCCCTCGACTTCCGCCTGGCGGTCGTCCCGATGGCGGCGGCGGGAATGATCATGCTCTCGATTCTGCCTTTTGTGGGCTTCTTTCTCGGCCCCTGGTGGGTGAGGCTGATCGCGGCCGCGGGAATCGCCTCGGCCTGCGGATTGATCGCGGCGTTGAAACGGCAGAGCGGGTTGGCCTGGTATCACCCGTTATTCATGCCTTTGGGCGGGCTCATGATCGTGGTGGCCCTGTTCCGCTCGACCTTTCTGACGCTGAAGCGCCAGGGGGTCTCCTGGCGAGGACACCTCTACCCGCTGGCGACCCTCAAGGAGCACGTTCGACGACGCAACCAATGGTTGAACGAATTGTGGCTCTCGACGCGGTGACGCTGGATCAGCGTGTTGCCTTCGCCGTCGCGGCTGGCGGAAATGCCTTGGCCAGGGCCTGGTCAAGCGTCTGGCCGCGGAGTTCTAGACGTGTGATGATCCCTTGCGGGTCGATCAGGAAGGTCGCCGGGATCGAGTTGACCCCGAAGGCTTCGACGACGTCCCCCTCGCTGCTCGCGTTGTGGATCTGTCGCCAGGGGACGTTTCTCGCCTTCACGAAATCGGTGACGGCGGTTTTCGTGTCGTCGAGGCTCACGCCGACGATCTCGAACCCCCGCTCGCGGTATTTCGCGTACGAGTCTTGAAGTCTGGGAAGTTCGGCGATGCAAGGGGCACACCAGGTCGCCCAGAAATCGACCAGGACGTACTTACCTCGGAGCGAATCGAGGCGGAACGCATTTCCCTTCACATCCTTGGCGACAATCTCCGGCGCGGGCTTGCCGATCCGGTCGAGCCGGTTGAGGTCGTCGCGAATTTTCTGGCGGAGGGTCGGGCTGTCGCCGTAGCGTTCCAGCAGGATCTGGTAGACCCGCTTCGCCACCGCGTATTCGCCGGCACCCGTCGCGGCGGAGGCCAATGAGTCGGCGAAGTTCGAGGCGAATTCCTCTTGTTCGGTCTTGCCCAGTCCTTTCATCAGGTCGGAGTAGCGCGAGAGGGCCTGCGCGTAGTCGTTCGACTGTGCCCTGGCCATCGTACCGACAATCTGAGCGAGTGAGTGGACCGGGCCTTCGGGACGATCGGAGAGGTACTGCTTGGCGAGATTCTCATGATCGGCGAACCAGTCGTGTTCGATGATCTTGTCGAACATGGACATGTAGGCTTGATCGATGTCCTCGGCTTTCGGATTGGCCTTGACGTAGTCGGTCAGGTCTTTGATCAAGGCGCGGTCGTGCTTCGCCTGAAGCGCGGCGACGTTCACTGTCGGCGCGGGTTGCTGTGCCCGGGCATTCACGCTCGACAGGAACACCATACCGAGGAGGATCGAGTTGCGGGCCGTCGGCACGTTGGGGCTCCGGGAAGGATTTCGGCGGCTGGAACTCGCCTTCGCAGGGTCTGAAAAGCAGACGCCGCGAATTCAAGGCATTCACGGATGACGACTCAAACCGATCCGCCCGCCACTCTCGCGAAGGCCGCCCGGTTCATCGGCACCGGGGCGGTTTGCGGGAGGGTGAGCAAGTCGGTGATCGACTTCGCCCACGAATCGCAGCAGATCTCTCGCTCGTGATTCGCCAGGAACGCCGCTCGACCGCGATCTCCCATGCGTCGACACGTTTCGGGGTCGGCGGCGAGGGTCGTCAGGGCTTCGATCAATCCGGCCGAGTCTCCCAGGCTGACGCTCAGGCCGCAGCCCGATTGTCTCACGGTGTCGGCCGTTTCGCAGTGGGACGGTCCGACGAAAATCGCCGGTCGTGCCGATGCCATCACCCCGTAGAGCTTACCCGGAACCACGATCCCCGTCATCTCGTTCCGCATCGAGATCAGGTGGACGTCGGCCATCGACATCGACGCGAAGAGCTGCTCGCGGGGGAAGTAGTCGAGCATCACGATGTTCGAGAGCCCCTCGGCTTGCTTGGCTTCGCGGACTTCCGCCATTCTCGGACCGTCGCCGACGAAAAGGAACGCGATGTCGTTTCTGTCCCTGAGAGCGCGAGCGGCGTCGAGGAACTCGTCGGCGGAGTGCGCGAGCCCGAGATTCCCCGAGTACATCGCCACGAACTTATCCGACAACCCGTGCTCGAGACGGAGCGGGTGCCCTTCGATGGGCATCGGGTAAATCTCGTCCTTGCGGGACCAGACCGGGATCGTGGTCACGCGCTCGGGACGGACACGCTTGGCCAGGATGCGGTCGGCCATGTACGGACCGAGGACCACCACCTTGTCGGCGTGCCGGTACACATGGTCGCTGAGCCAGCTCAGCCCCGCAACGACCGGGTTCCGCTTCGACATCTTGCCGAGAGCGATGCTCGCGTCAGGGTGGAGATCCATGCTCCAGTAAACGTGCTTGGTCTTTTTGATCCGTCGGAGGATCGTGCCGACAAGGCCGATGATCGGCGGCGTGGTGAGCGTGACCACCACGTCGAACCGGGGGAGCCGCATCGCAAGCGACGCGGCGCGTGCATAGAAGCTGAGATAGTCGGTCATCCGCCGCGGAGTGCTCTTGCGGCCGAGCGACGTTGCGGGGACGCGGTGGATATTGACCCCGTTGTAAACTTCGAACGCCGGGGGCCGGGGCGCGCCGGGCTTGTAGCCGCCTTGCGCACAGACGACGTGGCACTCGTGCCCTTCCGCCGCCAGGGACTCAACCAGGTCGGTCAAGTGCTGCGCGGTGGAGGCGTGGTCAGGGTAATAATACTGGTTGATGAACAGCAGGCGGCGACGTCCCGCGCGTTCGTGGAGGTTCAGCAATTTGGAGGTCGCCAGTCCGCCGGGGACGCCTTCTTCAGCAAGCCAACGCCTGCCGGCGTCGTCACCGATTTGTTGCCGACGGCCGAGAAGAAACCGCCCCGCTCCCTGGGGAACGGACCCCCGCGCCTCGGCAGGCGTCGGGGTTCCGTTGCTCGATCCTCGAGTATTTTTCACCACTTGGCGTCCGCCTGAGCCTTATTGGCCCGATACCAGGTGACGGTCTTCTCCAGCCCGGCCTTCAGGGTCGTCGGCGGCGCCCAGCCGTCGAGCGCCTGCTTCATCCGGGTCACGTCCAGCACTTTCTTGAGCGCGCCGTCGGGCTTGTCGGAGTTCCAGATCATCTTGCCCGAATAGTCCGAAGCTGCGCAGACCGCGTCGGAAAGCTCGCGGATCGTGGTGCCGATCCCCGTGCCGATGTTCAGCGGCGTGGCGCAGTCGTCGTACTTCTCCGCGGCCATCATGATCGCGTCGGCGCAGTCTTCGACGTAGATGAATTCGCGAACCGGCTTGCCGGTGCCCCAGACCTCGACGCTCGGGGCCTTGGCGATCTCCGCCTCGACGAACTTCCGCACGAGCGCCGCGACGACGTGCGAACGGTCGGGGTTGTACGAATCGCCGGGGCCGTAGAGGTTCGTCAGGATCAGGTGGATCGAGTCGAGCCCGTACTGTTTCTTATACGCTTGCGCCTGCACCGCCATCATCTTCTTGGTGAGGCCGTAGTTGACGACGCTGGCGTGGCAAGGGCCGGCCCAGAGGTCTTGCTCCTTGAGCTCACCTTCAAGGTAGCCGGGGTAGCTGCAAGCCGTGCCGATCGCGACGAACTTCTCGACCTTGGCGAGCCGGGCGGCCTCCATGAGGTTCGCGCCCATCACGAGGTTCGAGTAATACAGCTTCGCGGGCTCGGTCTGGTTGATCCCGATCCCGCCGTAATACGCCGCTGCGTGAAAGAGGACGTCGGCAGGATGTTCGAGCAGGCATTTGAGGCTGGCTTCGAGAGTCGTGAGGTTGTACTCACGCTGCCGCGGGACGAAAACCTCCGCCCCATAGCTCTCAAGCCGCTTCACAAGGTGTTGCCCGAGGAACCCCGCGCCCCCGGTGACGGTGACCCGTTTATTCGACCAGAATCCCTTCATGGTGCGTCCTCGAATGGTCTGTCTCTGTAGGGTGGGCACCGCCCACCTTGCGGGAACTATGGAAGGCGGGCAATGCCCACCCTACGACTTTCGTTTCGGATCAAGGCAAAATCATCTTTCGCTGAGCGTTGAGCTTCTCCGCTGTCCAGTAAACTGCGTTTCGGTGATACATCGCCGATTCCCGTGCGAGCATCTCCACACAGCCGTCCCAACTCCCAGGAATGGTCAAATCGTCGCCGAGGTCCAATCTGCGCAAGGCGCTTATCCGCTCCCAACCGTCGTACGATGCGTGTTGAGTCGATCTATCTCGGCAAAATTGAATTTCTCGATCAATGCTAAACGCATGTTCGGCGAAGTATGTCTCACGCTCACGCGCGTGATTCAAGATGCCGCGCCAGTGCAACTCGTGCCGGCTTGCCAAGGCAAGGGCCAGGCCCACGATGACGACCATCCATCGGCGGGTCGTCATTCGTGGTCGCATGGCCCACGCCCATCTCTCGTCAAACGTTCGCGAACGGGTTCTGGAACTCGATCAGGTTGGCGGCACGAACCAGCTCGGCCACGCCGCGGTCGAGATCAACCGTGGTCTCGAAGCCTTTGGCGCGGATCTTCTCGTACGACACTTCGTAATTCCGCTGGTCGGCGTCGCTTCCGACCTCTGCGAAGTGGAGGTAGAAATCGACGTGTTCGAGGATCTTGCGGGCGACGTCTTCCTTGGTGAAGTTCATGGTCTCGTGGCCGACGTTGTAAACGTCGTCCTTGACCGAGTCCCACTTCTCCATCGCGAAGATGAACGACCGGGCCATGTCGCGGACGTGGACGAAGGTCCGCTTGAAGCCGCCCTCATACACGATCAGGTTGCGGTTCTTCACGGCCTGGTAGGTGAAGTCGTTCGGCATCAGGTCGAGCCGCATCCGGTTGCTGACTCCGAAGGCGGTGGCGAAGCGGTAGCAGAGCGAATTTCCGGCTTCGAGGGTCAACTCCTCGGCGGCGGCCTTGGTCTCGCCGTAGAGCGTGATCGGCGAGCGCGGGGTGTTCTCGTTGCAGACGTAGTCGGGGACCGAGCCGTAAATGCTCCCCGTCGAGGCGAACATGAACTTCTGATCTTTCTTTCGCAGATTCAAGAGAGTGCGCGTGCCTTCGACGTTGGTCGTCATGGCGACCTGCGGCTCTTTTTTGCAGGCGGGGTAGCCGACGATCGCCGCGAGGTGGACGATCGCATCGACGCCATCGAGCGCCTTGGCGACGACCTTTTCGTCGCAGACGTCGCCCTTCATCAGCTCGAAGAAGCGGTTCTGGCAGCAGGGCAAGAGCCCCTGTCCGCCGAACTTGAGGGAGTCGAGCACTCGGACCTTGTGGCCCTGCTCGAGGAGCATCGGGACCATCGTCGAGCCGACATAACCGGCTCCGCCGGTGACGAGAATACGCATGGTGAGACCCATCCTTGGTTGCTCTGGACGCGCCTGGGACGTCAAGGGTGTGAAAGGGATTGGTAGATCAGGCGGCAAAGACGAGACGGGCTCAACGCTCCAGGCCCCCGTCCATGCGGCCTTTCGTATCCATCTGCGTTGCAAAGCACGAATCTGCGTCAAAGACGGGCCGGGGGAACCCTTGACCGGAAGGATTTTCCTGAATCGCCGAGCGTTCGTCCGTCGTCGGCGTCGGGGAGTTGTCAATCCAGTGTCGGCTCGTCTAAGGCATTACTATCGGCAAGGATCGCTGGACTGTCAACGTCATTTTGATTCTTTGCCGGTTCGACGGGT
>JAYUFP010000771.1:0-3756 GCA_043738665.1 Isosphaeraceae bacterium | reverse complement strand
CACGGGGAGCGCCTCAGAGAACTACGCGCTGGACTTCGTGCTCCCTGCCGGGGTGACGGCCGAGGTTGACGCTATAACGAGCCCGCTCGCCCCCGGCGCAAGTAACTTTCGCGACGTCGCCTTCCGATTGATCGCACATCCAGGCGTCGCGTTGGGCGCCCTGAGTTTTCAGGTTCGCGCACACCTGACCGGCACTCCGGCGGTATCGGAGCTTGCCGACGGTACGCTGAACGTCGTGGCGAACGGTGTCGGCGTGACCCTGAACCCGCCTTCGGGCGCTCCCGGAAGTGGCTTCCAGGTGACGGTGACAAATTCCGGCAACGTGGCCGACACGTTCGACCTCACTCTGGCAGGCCCGGGCGGGCTGGTGGCGAGTCTCGCGACAAACCATGTCACGCTCGCGCCCGGCGGATCGCAGGTTATCCCGATCAGCACGGGGGCCGTGAATTTCGCGTTGTCGGGGATGCTCAACCTGACCGCGATGGCCACCTCGCGAGGGAATTCCAACGTGACCGGAGGTGCAACCTCCGCCCTGAACATCCCGGCGACCCGGGGATTATCCACGTCGTTCACTCCGGCCTCGAAAACCGTGGCTGTCCCGGGGATGACCACGTTCCTGCTGAATGTCAACAACACCGGGAACACCGAGGACAGCTACCGTGCCATGATCGTGAACACGAGCGGGCCGATCGCCGCGAATCTGATCGGCCTGGACGGGCTTCCCTCGCGGACGGTCCCGCTTTTCCGCCTGCCGGGCCTCTCGAACGGGGCGATCGTCGTTCAGGCGGACCTCTCGGCCGTCGGCGGCGGGACCTTCTACGTGGTCGTTCAGTCGCTCAGCACCGGCGTGACGAGCGTCGCCGCGGCGACCCTTTCCACGCCGGGAGTCGGTGGGACTGTCTCGGGACCGAAGGTCGTCGCGCTGGCGCGTTACGGGATCCACTGGATGCCCACGACGGTCGTCCTCACGTTCGACCAGCCGCTCGCCCCGACGACGGCCACGAATGTGAAAAACTACGTGATCATCGATCCCCAAGGGCACGTCGTGCCGATCACCTCCGCGGATTACGACCCGGCGGCGATGACCGTGACGCTCCATCCCGCTCGACGACTGGACTTCCATCACACTTACAAGCTGACCGTCAACGGAACCGCGGCGGGCGCCGTGGCAAACACCCATGGCCAGTTGCTCGACGGCAACGCCGACGGAGTTGCGGGGGGGAATTACAAGACCGTCGTCACCCGCAAGAACCTGGTGTACGGCAAGAAAACGCCGACCGTCACGCACAAGACCGTGACGCCCAAGGCGGTCGCGGCCACTCACCCGGTCGCGGTCAAGCACGGTTCCAAACGGCTTCACCTTAAAAAGTGAAGGCTCATCCTGCGTTTCGGGGGGCTGAGTGTTCGGGACCGAAATGGCCGAAGGCCGATGACCGATCGCCAATAAATGCCATTGAATTCGGCCATCGGCCATCGATCATCGATCATCGGCCATCATGGCGGCCAACCCCCCCGAAACGCAGGATGAGCCGAAGTGAATGGCACCCGGAGGTTCTTTTCGCTTGAGCCCAACCACGACTCTGCAATCCTCCCGTGAAACTCGGAGAGACAAGCACGGTGGCCGGAGGTTAGATTGGTCGGGCCGGAACGGGTCGCCAGACCCTCGCGGAACAGGACGAGCGGAGTTCCCTCGTCGTTCCCCGTCGCTTTTTTCTCCATGGATCGAGGTCGTTGAGGCACTATGAGAGCAGGCATCGTCGGTCTGCCCAACGTGGGCAAAAGCACCCTTTTCAACGCTCTCACCAGCTCAAAAGCCGCCCAGGCCGCCAACTATCCGTTCTGCACGATCGAGCCCAACGAAGGGGTCGTGAGCGTTCCCGACGACCGGTTGGGGATCATCAGCAGGTACATCGTCCCCAAGAAGCTCGTTCCCACGGCGCTCCGCCTGGTGGACATCGCCGGGATCGTGAAGGGGGCGAGCGAGGGGGAAGGCCTCGGGAATAAATTCCTCAGCCACATCCGCGAGGTCGATGCCATCCTTCAGGTCGTCCGCTGCTTCGAGGATTCCGACGTCGTCCACGTCTCGGGTGCGGTCAACCCGGTCTCGGACATCGAGACCATCGAGATCGAGCTGATGCTCGCCGACTTTCAAACCCTGGAGAACGCGCTTCCCAAGGCCGAACGCACCGCCAAAAGCGGCGACAAGGACGCGAAGCTCCGGGCCGGGACGATCCGCAAATGCCTGGACCACCTCAAAACCGATGAGCCGCTCCGCAAGCTCGCCCTCGACCCTCAGGAAGCCGACGCCGTCTCCAGCTTCGGTTTTCTGACGGCGAAGCCCGTGCTTTACGTGGCGAATGTTGACGAGAGCGACCTCGCCGGAGAAGGTCCGCTGGTTCAGGAGGTCCGCGCGTTCGCCGCCAAGGTCGGGGCGTCGGTCGTGCCGGTCTGTGCCAAGCTCGAGTCGGAGATCGCCGAACTCGACGAGGCCGACCGCTCCGAGATGCTCGAGTCGTCGGGACTGTCTGAGGCCGCGCTCCCGGTTCTGGCACGCGAAGCCTACCGCGTTTTGGGGCTGCACAGCTACTTCACGGCCGGAGAGAAAGAGGTCCGCGCCTGGACGATCCCGATCGGCGCGACCGCCCCGCAAGCCGCCGGAGTGATCCACACCGACTTCGAGAAAGGGTTCATCCGGGCCGAAGTTTACTCCCTCGCCGACCTAGTAACCTATCGAGGCGAGAAGGAGATCCGTCTGGCGGGTAAATTGAGGGTTGAGGGCAAGAGCTACGTCATGCAAGACGGCGATATTTGCCATTTCTTGTTTAATTGAAGGCTCTTGATGGATTCCGGAGCTTGGAGCCGATGCCACCCTGGAATCCGTCAAGAGCCATTTTTTTAACACCGTCGCCCAGGATCCTTTGGACCTACGCGGGGCGTTAGTGCCTGGACCTAGGCAAAGCCTAGCGGAGATATTCCAACCCCCGGACGGGAGGGAGTAAAACTTAGCAGCGTAGAGACTTGGAAGGTCTATCGCTCCTCCGGAGCTAAACGCCCCGCGTGTGCCTGGTATTCCTGGGGCTCAGGCCGCTGACGATCGACGATCGACCCTCACCCCTCCGGAGCTTGCAGAAAACATCACCCCGGAATCCAACATGGACGTTTCCGACAAAATTGAACGCCTGTCCACATTGATCAGGCGAAGTTAATGGGAAAATCGACGCATTTGGCCCTGTAAAGCCTTTGGGAACGGTAAGTCACAAGCGCTGCATCGCATTTTACCGATTCGATCGAAATTACTGAGCGGGACGTTTGTCGGAAACGTCATCATGAGCCAAAATAAATATGGCGAGAAGACTACTATTTTTAGCTTGACATGGAAAATCGCGCTGGGTAGACCGATAAAAGCGTCGTGTGAAAATTCGTCGGGCGATAAGTTACCGCTTTACGGAGAACCACCATGTCACTGCCGCGCCGAGCATCCGCTTCGCCGAAACGCAGGAGCAATCGATTTCTGCCCTCCACGCTGGAAGGATTCGGTGGTGCGTCGCTTGAGAGCCGTGCGCCCGCAGCCGTCGGATTCACACTCGTACCTGGTACGGCGGTCGCGGTGGCCCTGACGGCGGGTAACAACGGGTCGGGATTCACGGACACTGAGACGACCGGCGCGTTCAGCGCCACCCTCCTCAGCAATAATATCAACAATCCTCCTCCCCCAGGATTCAACATGTATGGATTCGCCACGAGTACCATTGCCGG
>JAYUFP010000770.1:0-11302 GCA_043738665.1 Isosphaeraceae bacterium | reverse complement strand
AGCAGGCGGCTGGTCGCCTCGCCTGTTCGAGGCCTGCCTCTCAAGAAGCCACACCCTGGCCCAGCCCGAGACCTTCAGCGACCGTTACCCGATTCCCGCCCAGATGCGAGAATGGGTCAAGGACCCGGTCGCCTACCGGATCGAATACAAGGACGGACTGAAGGCGACCATGCTCTTGATGAACGGGCTGGTCGGCGACTTCACGTTCGCCGCGAAGCTCAAGGGAGAGTCCGAACCGCTCTCGACCCTCTTTTACTTGCCGCCCAACCCGAACGTCGTGTACTCGGCAGCCCTCATGTCGAAGGCCGAGGAGACGTTCCTGACCGGGAAGACACCTTATCCCATCGAGAGAACGTTACTGACCACCGGCCTGGTGGAGGCGAGTGTCCGTTCACTCGGAACGGGCCAGAAACGTGTCGAAACTCCACACCTTACCATCCGTTACGAAGCGCCTCGCGGTCCGCTGTTTTCACAAAGTTGATACTTTCGATCAACGTTCCCAAGGGTGCTCATGTTGGTTAATTTAGCCACCATTTCGATGTGATCAGACGTCGGAACTCAGTGGGCGCCTTCTTCAGCCCCAGAGGGACGACGGTCGGTAGCCGGCGGCGAAAGCCCTTGTTAGAAGAGGCGTTACGCGGAATTCTCTTGACCGCGTCACTCCTCGACTCCACAGGAATCTGGGCGGTATCCTATTCCTCCCGAATCTCACTCGCCGGGTAAACTCTTCCCCCAACGACCGTCCCCCAGACCTTGATCTCGCGGATCTTTTCCTTGGGGACGTCGTATGGGTCTTGCTCAAGCACGGCGAAATCCGCGTGCTTTCCCGCGGCGATGCTGCCGACCTTGTTCTCGACTCCCAACGTGAACGCGGCGTCGATCGTGACCATCCGGAGAGCTTGGTCGACGGTGATGCGTTCTTCAGGCCCTCGAACCTTGCCCGAAAGGCCGAAGCGGTTGACCGCGATCCAGACCGATTCGAGCGGGAAGGGGGGGGCGACCGGGGTGTCGGTGTGGAGGGACGTCGGCACTCCCGCTTCGACGAGTGTCTTGAGCCGGGCCGCGGTGTAGGCGCGATCACTGCCGACGTATGGGGCGTTCAACTCACTTCGTGAATAGAGGTAGAAGGCGTTCACACTCGCGACCCCTCCCAGTCGTGCCAGTCTTCGAGCCATTTCGGGGGTCGACATGCCGTAATGTTCGAGAGTGAATCGGTGGTCGGTGCGGGGCTTGAGATTCATCAAGCCTGCCAGGGCGTCGATGGTGGCCTGGTTGCCGCCGTTGCCGTTGGTGTGGACGTGGATCTGGAAACCGGCCTCCCACCAGGGGTGCCAGGCCTCGACCATCTTGTCGGGCGGGACGATGAACAGCCCTTTGCGGCCGTCGGTGTAGCCGGGGTTCTCCATGACCATGCCCAGGCTCAGGAACGAATCGTCGGAGAAGAACTTGACACCGTTGAAGATCAGCTTGTCCGTGTTGCGCGAGGTGAGACTCTTCACGTAAGCGATCGCCTGCTTGCCTTTGGCGGCCGTCATTGTTGTCACATCACTCACCACCACGCAGCGCATCGGGCTGGAAGGATCGTTGAAGTATTTGTCGAAGACGACTTCCTCCAGCGGAAGGTTGATCGCGCCGAATGCCATCTCCGACGTCGTCGTGACACCGTGCCGTCGGCTGAGGTCCATCAGGAAGCGGACATTCTTCAAGGCCACGTCCGGTTTCACCAACAGGGACAGCGACTCTGCCAGGATGCGCTGGGCGGCCGTGGTGCCGAGGAACTGGCCGTTGGGCTCTCCGTCGGGGCCTGCCATGATGCCGTTGGTTTTGGTGTCGTCTCGTGTCACTTTGTACTTCTCGAGCGCCGCGGTGTTGGCATAGACGAAGTGCTCGGAGGCGTCCCAGACCAGGATCGGCTGCGTGGTCGAGATCGTGTCGAGGTCGGTCTTGCTGAGGTGTTGCCCTCCCATGGCGATGATGTCATAGCCCCAGGCGAGAACGGTCTCGTCGGGAGACTTTGCCTTGCCGACATATTCCCTCAGTTTCGCGTTCGCCTCCGCCTTCGTCTTGACCCCCGGGAATGGAGGGCCGCAAGGGTTCGGAGTCGGCAGATCGGTCAGTAGCGGGCGGGTGAGCGACGTGCCACCAAGAACCGGATGCCCGTGCGGCTCGATGAACCCGGGGAAGAGGATCTTGTCGGCGAATGTGCGATCGATCGTGTGCGGGAATTTGTCGAGCCAGGGTTTCAGATCCTCAAGAGTTCCCACCGAAACGACCCGCCCTCCCTTCACGGCAACGGCCGTGCCCGACGGCCGGTCGGGGTCCATGGTGACGATCTTTTTCGCCACGAAGACCGTGATTTTTTCCGCCACTTGTCCCCGGGTCGTAGCGGAGATGAAAAAAACGGCCATAACGGCCACGGAAAAACAGAGATGCGATCGTTTCGGCATTGGTTTACCTAAAAGCGAGAGCGGCAACCCGGCCCGGAATGGTTTTCAGGGGTCGACTCTCCATGGATAGGACTTCCCTGGCACGCCTCGCTTACTTCGACCCGCCGTAAACCTGTTCCGCCGCCTTCCTGAACTCGCCCTGGCTCTTGTCGCCGTCTTTGGGGAACCCGGCGTGCTGGACGAGGAAGACGGTGATCAAGCCTCGCTTGGTGTCGATCGTCATGTTGGTCGCGAGCGCTCCGCCGTGGCCGAAGCTACCTCCTCCGGTGCTGAAGCCCAGGCCGTAGCCGTCTTTAATGGACTCGGCGGTTTGCTTCTTCGTCATCTCGGCGACCGCCGATTCCGACACCAAACGCCTGCCTTCGAATGTCCCCTTGTTGAGGAGCATCCGGCAAAACTTGCTGATGTCGTCCGCCGTGGAAAAGAGGCCTCCCGCGGGCATCGGCTGGCGCTTGCGGTCGCTCAGGGGGTAGGTCAACTGGCTGATGGTTGTCGGCTCCAAGTTGTCCTTGCCGGCATTCGGCTTGTATGGTTTTGCCAGTCGGGCAAGCTGGACCTCGCTGGGCCGGAAGGTGGTGTCTTTCATTCCCAGGGGTTCGAGCAGTCTTTTATCGAGAAATGTCTCGAAAGGCATGCCACTGACGACCTCGATGATCCGACCCGCAGTGTTGATGCCTTCGTTCGAGTACTGGTATTTGACGCCCGGCTCCGACTGCAACGGTGACATCGCATAACTCCGCACTGCGTCGCGGAGTGACAATCCGTCGAGGGTCGGCGTCTCCATCGCCGAGGAGAAGGCCATGCCACTGGTGTGGCTCAGGATGTCGCGGACGGTCACGGGGCGCGAAGCGCGTTTCAGCAAGGTCGTGTCTTTATCCTTGAATACCACCACCGACTGATCGAGGAATTCGGGGAGGTACTTGGCGATCGGGTCGTCGAGCTTTACCTTGCCTTCGTCCACCAGGATCATCAGGGCCGTCGCGGTGATGGGCTTTGACTGCGAGGCGATCCAGAAGAGGGTGTCGGGACGCATAAGGGACTTCGCTTCGACATCGGCGAAGCCCACGGTGTCAACGGCGAGGACCTTGTCCTTGTCCGCCACGAGTGTCACGGCCCCCGCCAGCGCGTGGCTCTCCACGAACGGTTGCAGCGCGGCGACGATTTTGGACGACGCGTCGGGCTTGCTCTGCCCGAATGCCGGAACGCCTGCCGTTGTACTCAGGACGACAATCGCCAACCAGGTATCTCGATGTCGTTTCATGGCGGTATCCATGTCAATCCGTGTAGGCTGGATCTTGACCCGGCGATTCTCGAAGCGGAGCGACTCGTAGCATGTTATAAACAAAGCTGGGTCAAGACCCAGCCTACGTTCGGGCTCCTCAAGACATCCCCGCGCGGCGGCGGATGATCGCGGCAGGGTCGACGTTCTCGACCTCGACGAACAGGCGGGAACAGACCTTCAATTCGAGCCAGACCATGGCCAGGGCGACGGGCATCATGGCGTAGCCCGCGTAGTCGTGGGCGTAGGTCTCGGCGACCTTCGCGCCGAACGATCGGTAGGCGACGGCCGTGATCGCGATCCGCAAAATGTTGCTGATCACGGCGATCGGCACGGCGCTCACGAGCAAGACGATCCGCTCCGGCCAGGGGCGGGGGACCAGCAGCACCGTGGCGACGACCAGCGTCACGAAGCTCAGCAGCATCGACAGCCCGTTGCAGGCCCTCGCGACCTCCAGCGGGGTCTCGCTCGTGACAATCACGTTCCCCTCGGCGATGACGGGGACGCCGATCAGTTGCAACAGACCCACGCTGCCGTTGGTGGCGACGGTTTGAAGCGGCCTGGCGAGCAAGGCATTGAACGACGGTGGGAGCGGCAGCATGAATCCTAAAAACACGACCGCCGGCAGCATCACGCGGAGTAAATGCCGTCCGCCCAGAGTGAACACCACCGCCGCCGCGACCAGGGGGAGGCTCGCCGATTCGACGTACTGCTCGTTCCACTCGAAGAGCGGGATGCGAATGAGCAGCAACACGGCGAGCGGTAAGCTCCCCCACCCGTTGGGCCGGATCTTCCGGGGATCGAGCTGTGAGCGCCGCGACCAGGCGATCACCAGCGCGATCGGCAGGACGAAGAACCCGTACGAGTAGTTCGGATCTTTATTCCACTGTTCGACGAGCGAACGGAAACTGAACGCGTACGAATACCCGAGGGCGCAGACGACCGCCAAGACGATGAAGACCGGTTTGAATTTGGGAGCGGGCAAAGCGTTGTTCCTCTTCCAGATACGTCGGGAACCTCCTACTATAGAGGTTCACGAGGCGAGGAGACAGCCCGTGCGGGAGAGGAGCGGGGTTGGAATCAAATCTCATGATGGATTTCGGAGTGGTGTCGGTTTTAACCCGAAGCGGCGTTGGTCTATAGCCAGGGGCGAGGGCGGGCGGAGGTATCCCAAGCCCCGGAGAACATGCCGCAATGAACTCCGCGCTTTTTGAGTGGGTTAATCAAAGGACGGATTTCCGGTGCCCCTGGTCGTCGTCGACCAGTGCCGTTGGAATGCGCCCAATACGCACGGGTCGGGTACGACCGGTGGCACCCAAAAGGCCCGAAATCCGGGAACTTGTTTCCGGCCGATTCCGAGGGGCGGAAGTCGAACGCGCGGCGGCGTAAAGACTACGCGCAAAGCGCCTCGGAATCGTGATGGTTGAGAACCCTCACCCCGTCAGCGCCTCCGCCCGCAGGTCGGCCAGGGCGAACCGCTCTCCGGGGCGATATTTCTTCTCGACCGCAACCCCACCGCGATGGATTTGCGCGGCTACTGTGTGTTCATGTGTCCCGACACTGAAGACTTCCGCCACGCCGTCGAAGAGGTAAATCCCACCGTTTTCCGGCAGGCCCAGGCCGACGCGGTCTCCGACTTTTCGCATGAACGCCGGGAACCTCCAGACCCGCCCCCGGAAGTCGTAGTGGGTGTCGATCGCGATCCCTTCCAGGCCGGGGAGGTTGAAGCCCCGGTACTGGGCGGGCTCGGGAAGGTTGACCGTGTCCTCGTGAATCATCCTGCGGGGCATGGCGGCGGAGCCTGCCGACGTGCCGCCGAGGAGGAACGCGTCGTCCTCGCGGTAACGCCTTGCCAGGAGGTCCCATGCGCTCGGCCCGTCGGCGTCGAGCCGCGCGCTCTTTAACACGGGTACCAGGCGATTCTGGTCGCCGCCGTCGAGGAAGACGACGTCGTCGTGTCGCAAAAATTCCAACGCGACGCCGAGCGCCTTGCGATCTTCGGGGGCGACGGCGAACGGGGTGTCGCGGGTGATCTCGGGGGCGTCGTCGGCCTTCATGATACTGATGACGTGAACATTCTTGGGGTCGACGCCCGCGTTCTGGAACGACGCCAGATGCTCGTCCATCCGTTTCTTGCGGAAGATGACCGACGCACTCGTCACGAACGAGACGCGGGGTTTCCCCGGGTTCCTCGCCCGTTTGATCAACTCGTGATAGGTGTCGGGCTCGCCGAGGTGGTCAAGCGAAGGGCCGCCGACCAGGAACAATCCCGCTTTCGGCGCGGCCGTCGCGGCGGCGAGAGTTGAGCCCAGTCCGCCGGCCAGCACAAAGCCCGCGGCGCGGAGAAAATCGCGACGAGTTCCGATCGCGACAATGCGGCCGAGAAGACGGTTTAACGGTTTTCTCAAGACTTGTCGCCTTTCTCATGGAAGGACGACTTCGTATTTTACATGGGCGTCGGGGGTGTGGCAATGACCGATGGCGGATGAGGGGCTCTTCGCCTTGCGACAACGCCGGGGACCGTCATCCGGCCTTCGGCCATTTTTTCCCGAGGGGAGAAGGACGGACTTTGCAAGCGTCCTCCGCACATGTCCCGGGAGTTTTTTCCCGACGACTTTCCTGATCGCCATCCAAGATCCATCCTCGGTCATTCCCTTCGAGAAAATGCCGAGAGCGCCGAAGGCTTGTCGTCGTGGATCGGAATGAACTCACCCGGGCGGAGGATTTCGGCCCCGAGCCGGACCGAGGAGTTCATTCGAGACTCCTCAATGATCTCCACCACAATTTCAAGCGGTCTGGCAGGATCGTTGCCCCCTGAAGGGTGTTGTACCTCGCTTGACCGGCTTTGTCGGATTGGCAGTCTTCACCCCGGCCCGAGCCTTTTGCTTCCATGTGGCGTCCGGCGCCAAGACCACGAACCGTACCAGCATTTTCCTCCGACGCAGCTTGTGGCGCACCTTTCTCTTGGAACCGAGACGTCCGGTTCGTCCGCTCCACGCGGTTGTTGGTCCGGACGCGTCGGCTCGCCGGGTTTTTCACGTACGCCGTCAGCTGGGCGAACTTGTCCTCGTCAATTCGTTCCAGCGCCTCGGCCAGTTCAGGCGTCGTTCGGAAGGTCGGGTATGGACGAAGTGATCTGGCCACGGGCCTCCCTGGAAGCGACTTGCTTGATCGCGGCACGGCCCGGCGACCAGTGCTCGAATTGATGACGCTTCAGTGTGCGTCCACCGTGAAGCCCAGATCCTGGCATCGCCGCATGAAGTTGCCGGGGTCCGACTGGCTCTTGATCAGGAGGTAACCGGGAGGGGCTCCCGGTTCAAGATAGCCTTTGAGCTTCGGGTGCGCGCGGATCATTGCCAACACCTCGTCGTTCTCGGGCTTGACCAACGCGCTACACCCGCGGATGCCGACCTTGCCGCCGACTTTCGATTTCGTGGTCAGCACGTCCGACACGGCCGGAGACAAAGGCTCCAACTCGCGGAAGACTTCACGAAGTTCCTGACCCGGCGATCCGGTTGAAGGCGACCCGGCCAGCCGCTTCCGATCGAGCCTGAACTCGTAGACCTCGGCGATCCGCTTGATCGCGCCGTAACGGAACAAGGGCACAAGTTTCTCCCGGGCCAGCCCTGCTCCGGCGAAGACGGAAAGGTCGGCTTGAACCTTGAAGATTTTGGCGAGTTCGGGTGCGGAGAGTGTCGGCCCGAGTCCCAGCATGGCCAGGCCGGTGGGGCTGGCGTAGAACCAGCCCTTCGTCTTCTTGGGCTCGGCAAAATAGGCCCATTCGGCTTTGTAAAGGGCGGCAATCAGGGCCTTTTGCCCCTTGGCATCGAGCCTCTTGTTCCACTCGGCGACGTCAATTCGGCCACTTTTAATCTCAAGTCCTCGGGCCGTCCGGATCAGGTCGTCCTCGGGAAGTTGGGTGAAGTCATGAAAGATCCGGCCCACTTCGGTCTCGACCAGCGCTCGCTCATGAAAACAACTGAAGAAGAGTGAAAGGAAATCGATCAGGCACAAATCCTCCGGGGCGTCGAAAAGCCAGAAGGCCTGATCGGGCTTGTATCCGACCAGGCGCGAGACGGCTTGCCGTGTGATCGCGGGCAGGCGTGCGACATCATGGTCCCAGAACGCGTCGAGGTTCGGTCCCACGTCATACCGTTTCTGGCGATCGGACTTGATGACCTTCGCCGCGACGAGGAATGTCCCGATCCGCTCGATGAGATACTGGTTGAAGTTCGCCTCCTTGCCGACCCGGTTCACGTCGGTCATGTTGGGCGTGCCGTCGTATTTGGCCTGGACCCGCCCCGACAGGAGGATACATGTGACGGCTCGATACCAGTAGGTTCCGTACGGCGAATGGTGTTCTTTCCCGTCGCCGACCCCGAGGTCGGTGACCGGCGTGGTCGTCTGTTGCTCGACGAAATTCTGAATGGAGGCGGGAAGGTGCGTCTCGCGCATGGAAGAGTCTCCCGGTTCACTCGTCCTTCGATGGTGTGGGGCGTTTCCGGGAACTGGCTTTTCGGCCGGGCTTGATCGCGTCCTTCGCGAACAATTTGCCGGCCCAGCCGCTGACTGTCCGGGCGCTATCCTGAGGGCCGGGCGGGCGAAGTCGAGTACGAACCGCTCGGCGCCGACCCGGTATGCGGACTGCCGGCTTCAAACCATGAGTCGGGCACATCGCGGAGCCGCGAGGCGAGATCCGAATTGATCCATTTGGCCTTGTCGTAATCCGAGAACCCGCGACGTGCGTGCCATAGGTAGGCCTGCCAGTCGTCCTCACCGAGATCGAGCGCCGCACGCGGCGCGCGGACGGCCTTGGAGGGTCGGGGTTGATCGGCCCGCGGTGGTGGTTTTGTCTTGGACATGCGGCGAATGTTACCCCGATCGAACCGGTTGACTTTGACGTCGAGAGCCATCACTTCTCAGCCGGTCGGAGGACTGGAAAAGAGGCGTTCCCGATCAGGGTTCGCGTCGCTCTTCTGAGCCGAGCCGTTGTAGCCTCCCTCTCGCACCCGCTTTACAGGAACGCAGACCGCCGGTCAAGTCAACCCGTCAGTCCTCGAGAACGGCAACGAAGCCGATCAAACCGGGTCCAAGAAAGTGGAAGGGTTCACGTTGAGATAATCCGAGAGGGCCTGCCGTGCTCCCGGGTTCGATCCCGTTCGCCGTTCAAGACCAGTGAGCGGCTATACGGGAAGAATAGCCTTGAAATCAAGGGGGTCGTCTCGGTCGAATAATGCAATATGGATAGATTTCGGGCAAAATTAGCAGACGCATCCGAATGCGATCGATACGACAACTCGAATTCAACAGAAAGACCTTCCGAATAGCCTCTTAGAATACGACCTCATTACGGCACAAAAAAAACCCGAAGCCTTCGGTTGAAGGACTTCGGGCACTTGGCTCGCGTTCATCGACAAGCGGAGGAGGTGGGATTCGAACCCACGGAACCCCGAAGGGGTTCACCGGTTTTCGAGACCGGCCCTTTCAACCACTCAGGCACCCCTCCGAATTCGGGCGTCTCATCGCGAAAAACTCAGATAGCAAAGTACCGCACTCAGCCTCAAGCACCCCCGGTGTCACCCTCGCGCGGTGGTTCAACCTGGGGTCGGATGCAATCATGTAGAGAGAGTTACACGCTCCGGCCTTTGGATCTTTGGCTCCGTAGACGACGCGTTCGATTCGACTTTGAACGATCGCCCCGGCACACATGGCTCACGGTTCCAGGGTCACGTAAAGAGTGCATCCATCGAGTCTCCACGAACCGGAGGCCCGACCCGCCAGGGTCAACGCGATTCGTTCCGCATGAGCGGTCGGGTCGTGAAGTGTCTCTTTGAGGTTATAAGCCTGAGAGACGATTTCACCGTCCCGGACGATCACGGCTCCGACGGGAACCTCTCCGCACCTGAACGCCTCTCTGGCCAACGTCAACGCAACCCGCATGGCCGCGATGTCCTCCGGTCTGGAGGTCATTCAGATTCCCCCGCAATGCAAAGCAATACACCCGAGAGGATTCGAACCTCTAACCTTCGGTTCCGTAGACCGATGCTCTATCCAATTGAGCTACGGGTGCGACTCCGCGGTTCAGTCCCAACGGGCTTATCCTAACGGAGATAGGGGGGGGACAATCAACCCCATTCTCCAAAAATGAATCCGCCGAAGCGGAGCAAGCCGGGAAGCTCCGCGACGGGTCGCTTTGGATCGCGGCTCAACGGCTGACGCGTAGTGGCGATCGTTCCATCCATCATGCACTCTTCCTTCGTCATGCGCGATCCGTCATCCCACCTCCGACAGGGCTGTTTCGTTTGCGATGGACCGGGATGCCCGATGCCCCATGATCAATGACCGAAGGAAGGGTAAGGGATCTGGGGAAGATCGAGGTCGCGTTTCTTGGTCATTGATCATCGGACATCAGGCATCCCGAGAACCACACGTCGAAAATGAAACTGCCTTGCCACCTCCGAACGTGCTAGTTGCGTCGCGTTACGCGTCTGCGCATAATACGTGTGAATTGACCCTGGGATCTCCTGTGCGGGATCTCCGGGGTCTTGTCAACATGCTTTTTCGCCCCTGTGGTTTTCGACCCTTCCGGGTCGCTCGACTCAGAGAGGGCCGCGGTTCGCGGTCTGTTGGCGTTTCCAGAGGACGGCGACGCAAATGTCCATGCCCCCGATGATCGAGGCACAAGGCCTCAGCAAGCAGTTCGGGTCGTTCCTGGCGGTTCGAGACGTTTCCTTCACGATCCCGGCGGGAGAAGTCGTGGCGTTCCTCGGGCCTAACGGCGCGGGTAAAACCACGACCATGCGGTTGATCACCGGTTTCATCGCGCCTACCCATGGCGTCGCCAGGATTGCCGGCATCGACGTCCAGGAAGACCGGCTCGCCGCTGCGGAGATGCTCGGCTATCTCCCCGAAAACGGGCCGCTTTACCCCGACATGACTCCCGTCGAGCTTTTGAAGTTCTTCGGCAGGGCTCGGGGAATGTCGGCCGCGAAATTCAAAGGCCGGAGCGAGGCCGTGCTGAGCCAGTGCTCGCTTGAATCCGTGGCGTACAAGCCCGTCGGCAAGTTGTCCAAGGGGTACCGGCAACGCGTGGCGATGGCCAACGCACTTTTGCATGACCCGGACGTCTTAATCCTGGACGAACCGACGAGCGGCCTGGACCCGAACCAGATCCGCGGCGTCCGTTCGTTGATCAAGGAACTGGGTAAGACGAAGACGGTGCTCGTGTCGACCCACATCCTTCAGGAAGTCGAGCCGGTCGCCAGCCGCGTGCTGTTCATCCACGACGGCAAGCTCGTCTTCGACGGACCACCGTCCGACCTCCGCAAGGAAGGCAAGACACTCGAAGAACAGTTCCACAGGCTGACGGCACAGCCGGTCTGACGACGGTTTTGGAGTGAGGAAGACTCGACGGCTTTGCGTCGTACGAATCGTCTTGCGTCATTCCCGTCCTTCAATTTGATTGATAGATATGCGGGTGCGTGCGACGCGCAGGGAATTCGACGGGTTTGTGAGAGGAACGTGAACGGTGACGACCCTGCAAGAAAAAAAAGTTGAGAGCGGCCGAAAGTCCGGC